>NZ_JBFULT010000281.1:0-9664 GCF_054049755.1 Bradyrhizobium sp. P5_C11_2 | reverse complement strand
TCTTTGATGCGCATCATCTTGAAATGAAGTGCGGGACGTGACGCGGAAACGTTCGGCGCAAAGGTCGACCACCAAAACGAGGCCGCAAATCAGGGCAGTCTTACGCGTCATGCATGCGCGCCGCGCTCGCTCAGCGAATTGAGCGCTTCAACGGCCGAGCGCGCGACAATGACCAGCGATGCGTTTTTGAGCGGGTAACGGCAGCGCGCGCGGGCTCTATGGCTTGGGCGGCTGCAACCCGGGTGAGGTCAGCCACTCGGCAAGATGAGCCGTGATCTCGTCTTGTCTCGCTTTGCGGAGGAGGATTTCTCGTCGCGAACCGGGAGGCAGCTTCCTGGCTTCCTGTCTCAACCGTTCGGCTTCTTCGGCTAGACGTTCTTCGAGAGGGGAGGTCTGTTTGAATCGTTGGCGATGCTTCATGACTGTCCTCGTGCATACGGGTCCTAACCGTAGGGCTTGCAACCTCGATTCCTAATATGCCGATATTCGCCGTTCAGTTCCAAAGTGAACACATGGAGTTGGAACACCCCAAATTTCCAAGTGATTTTTGGGACACCTTGGATTGGCTTGTGTCCGGAAAACGGACAGACAAATCCGGGAGTCGTTAGTCGCTTGTGCGCCTGGCCGCTTCGGCCATCAGGACGGCCCCCGCGCCTCCAGGCCCCGAGCCTGCGGCCGCTTCTTGCAGCGACAGGAAATAAAAACGCCGCCAAGCGTTGAAAACGATCGCTCGGCGGCGCTGTTCCAGCCCCGGGAGGGAACGAACAAAATCCCGGATACCGATCGGTCTGCACAAGGCGGGCCAAGGTTCATTGTGTCAGGACGGGACGCGCGTAGAGGCAGATCAGATCGAGGCAGATCAGACGGTGTGCATGCCTCGTGCTCCACAGTAGCGGCGCGCGCGTCTTGTCACCTGGGCGGCTGCTGGCCCGGGGACGAGAGCCATTCGTTGATGCCAGAGGCATTCTCGACTTGTCGCGCGCGGCGGATAAGCCGCTCGCGCTCAACGCCGGGCTGAGCCGCGTCTGCCTGGCTGCGCAGACGCTGCGCCTCCTGGTTCAAGCGATGATAAAGCGATGTGGATGGCGGGGCACTGCGGCGGGACTGCATGGTGCTCTTCCTCGGTTCGTGGAGGCGGGAGCACGACACACTCTCTGTCACCGATGGATGCCAAAGGCGGGGCGGTGATGGTCGGACGGTACGCCCTTGGTCCGGGAAAAGCCACGTTATTCCGCATTGCAAAACAGGGGCGTCAACCGAGGCGGCGTTACGTCCTCGGGCTGGTCCAGCGTTCCTGCGCAACGTCCGTCCATGACGTGCCGAGCGGGCGCATGGTGATCCAGGTCTCGGCCAGCCTGCCGTCGTCGATCCGGTAGCTCTGCATCCCGGCGCGGCTTTGCGTCTCGCCGGTCTTGGGATCGGGCCATTGGAAGGAGAACCTGAACCACGCACGGTCTGCCGAAAACGAGTGATCGTAGACCACGACGCGAATGCCCGGCCGGTCCCGGTGGACGCCTTGCAGCTCGGCCGCATAAGCCTCCCGCGTCACGGTCCGGTCGCCGTTCTCGTCATGCCGGATGTAGTTCGGCCCGACACAGCCGGGGACCAGATCGTACCGGCCTTCGTGCCAGACCCGTTCCCAACGGTCGAATAGATCGCGAACCTCGTCCGACATCGGCCAGCTCCATCGCAGTGCGGTGCAGCGTAAAGCCAAAATGGGTCACTGCGGAATCAACTTTGACCAGTGAGGTCGGAAACAGGCCAGCGCCTATTTCGGCGGCTGCAGGTCGCTCTTGAGCCAGCCCTGCACGCGTTCAGCTTTCAGGGGGTCGGGGTCGAACGTCGCGATCTTATGGTCGGATTGCCATAGCTCTACGACGTCGTCTTCCACCAGCGACTGGGCCCGTTCCCTGGCTTCAACTTCATCCGCGCAGATGAGGTCGAGGCGCTGTTTGATGTGCCCATCCTCGCCGATCACACAGGCTTGGTACTCAGGCATCTGACGGCCCTCAGCACCGCTATGGATGGAACCATTAAATTCTCTTGCTCCATTCCTTGCAAGTCCGCGTTCCGCTGGAGGAACGTTCGCAGTGAACGTCTCTCAAATCTATGACGGGGACGAAAATCCTGTTGAAGTGCAGATCGAACAGGAGAAGGCCGCCAATTGAGGCGGCCTTACCCTTTAAATGGGGGATCTTAGGCCGGGCGAACGCAGCCACTCGCTGATGTGCGAGCCGGTTTCGGCCTGCCGGGCTTTGCGGATCGCACGCTCCCGCTTGATACCCGGGGGAAGCGATTTGGCTTCCTGGCGGAGACGCTGTGCTTGTTCGGCAAGGCGCTCTTCAAGGGACGTGGTTTGCTTGAAATGGCGTCGCTGCATGGCGCTGCTCCATTCTAGAGGAGGCGGGAGCGCTAGTGGCGTTCTCATCACCCGATGAAAGCCAAGGGCCGCGCGGTGATGGTTGGATTTTTGCACGTCCCGTACCGGACAGATGGTCAATCTTGACCACCCCGGAAAAGTTAACGAAACCGAAATTCGGACACCTCCGAATTCAACTTAGGCCACCAGGACTTAAACACGGACAGCACCCCCCAATCGGTACTGGCCGAAATAGGTTATGAAATGAAAGAGGTCGCCAACTGAGGCGGCTCTTGTTCTTGAATTTTAAACGGCCCCAGTAGGGGGCCGCCAACCCGCCTTGCGGGTTTTCCTCCAGCTGTCGGGGGGGCGCCTTTCGGCTGGGGGTGCGAGCAAACGCGCCGCCAAGCCGGTTGTTCCCCAAGGGTGTTCTCTTAGCGGAACGCCCCGTCCTTTATTCGCTACACCCAGAACGGGTTAATCCTAAACGCGCATGAACAGGTTGTGGCAGTTCGCGAACAAAACAGGCCACTCCCAAATTCAACTTAGGCTACTAGGGGTTAAAACAGGCCAGCGCCGCTCAATCCAAAAGAACATATTGCGAACTAGGAACAAATGGGGTACATTGGTTTTATCGCCGGCCCGCCTCGCCAACCGTTTGTCCCCCTAGCGAATCCTCGCCATAAGGAGCACGACCCAATGTCCACCACTGCCCTGCGTATCGTCGAAGGATCTTCCATGGACAAGAGTAAAGCTCTGGCCGCCGCGCTCTCCCAGATCGAGCGCCAGTTCGGCAAGGGTTCGGTGATGAGGCTCGGCAAGAACGACCGTTCGATGGATGTCGAGGCGGTGTCCTCCGGGTCGCTCGGGCTTGATATTGCGCTCGGGATCGGCGGTCTGCCGAAGGGGCGCGTCGTGGAAATCTACGGGCCGGAATCCTYGGGCAAGACCACGCTGGCCCTGCACACGGTGGCGGAAGCGCAGAAGAAGGGCGGGATCTGCGCCTTCATCGACGCCGAACATGCGCTCGACCCGGTCTATGCCCGCAAGCTTGGGGTGAACATCGACGAGCTGCTGATTTCGCAGCCGGACACCGGGGAGCAGGCGCTGGAAATCTGCGACACGCTGGTGCGCTCGGGTGCGGTGGATGTGCTGGTGGTCGATTCGGTCGCGGCCCTGGTGCCGAAGGCCGAGCTCGAAGGCGAGATGGGCGATGCGCTGCCGGGTCTCCAGGCCCGTCTGATGAGCCAGGCGCTGCGCAAGCTCACGGCCTCGATCAACAAGTCCAACACCATGGTGATCTTCATCAACCAGATCCGCATGAAGATCGGCGTGATGTACGGCTCGCCGGAAACCACCACCGGCGGCAATGCGCTGAAATTCTATGCCTCCGTCCGCCTCGACATCCGCCGCATCGGCGCGATCAAGGAGCGCGACGAAGTGGTCGGCAACACCACGCGCGTCAAGGTGGTGAAGAACAAGCTGGCGCCGCCCTTCAAGCAGGTCGAGTTCGACATCATGTACGGCGAGGGCGTCTCCAAGATGGGCGAGATCCTCGACCTCGGCGTCAAGGCCGGCCTCGTCGAGAAATCCGGTGCCTGGTTCTCCTATGACAGCCAGCGTCTGGGCCAGGGCCGCGAGAACTCGAAGGCCTTCCTGAAGGCCAACCCCGACATCACCGCCAAGATCGAGACCGCGATCCGCCAGAACTCCGGCCTGATCGCCGAGCAGATTCTCGCCGGCACCCCCGAGCGCGACGCCGACGGCGAGGAGCCGGGCGACGAGTAAGTTCTAACGCGAAGAACTTTCGCGAGGAGCGGGCGCTGAGGACGTTGAGTTGCCGACGTCGTCAGTGCCCGTTTCGTTTTGTGTTGCGTTGATCAGGTGGTGCGATGACGCGTCTGATCTTGACCGGCTGGGGCGGCGGGAGTGAGCTTGGTCGATCGGGGTTGGCCGAGATCGTCATACCGTTCCATTTTCGATTTGAGTGGGGGCCGCTCCCGACGGCGGAAAAGCTCTCGGCTTATTTCGCGGCATACACCACAGATCTTGGTCCGGCGGATCACTGGTCGGATTGGGTCCGCTGGCCGCGGGGCGCCAAGGGCCGCAAATTGTCGCTGGCCGAGTTTTGCGAGCCTTATGACGAGATCGAACTCTGGTTCGGAGCGACGCCCCAAGATCAATTGCAACTCGTCTGGTTGCTCGATCACCTCCGCAGTTATCCTGCGCTGGCACAGAAGCTCAAGCTGCGATTACTGGACTCCGACCTGATTTTTTATCCCGATTATGATTTCGCCAAGGGCGAGCGACACATTCCTGTCGGGCGGGTCACTGCAGAGGAGTTCGAGATTGCCAAATTGGCGTGGTCGGCCTATCGCGCGCCGACCCCGAAGGCTTGCATTGATCTGCTTCACCGCGACCTGAGTTGCTTGCTGATGTTGCGGCCGGCGTTGCTCGAGCTTCTGGCAGAGCTTCCGTCTCCTTTGACAGGACTGGGTGCGACCGAGATGCGATTTCTGGAGATGCTTGACTGGTATGCGAACACGAATGCGTTGTTCCATCTCCGCTCGCTACGGCGGACATATGTGTTCGGTGAGATCGAACTCGGATTTTTGTTCGAGGGGCTCGCACTCGGGCCGAAGCCCGCAGTGGCCGGTTTGGGCGACGAACTGCGCACCATTGAACGTCGGAATTCGCGAGCGCGGCACGAAGTCTTTCTTCGCAGCCGTCTCTCGTTGACGGAGTTCGGCAAGGCCGTCCTGGCCCATCAGGAGGATTTCAGCCGTCACAATCCGATCGACCGCTGGTGGGGTGGCACGCATCTGACCAATGATCAGCTATGGCGCTACGGCGCTGTTTTGACGAAACCCTGAGGCTGCGGGCATGACGCGGCTCATTGTCACGACTGACTCGTCCATCGCCGGCGCTATTCAACAGGCGGGCTTGCGGATCTTGTGATTTCGATCGAGCGCCGGCTGGTCTGGGGACCATTGCCGTCCGAGTCAGAGCGGGATGCGTTCTTTGCGCCGCGTACGGCGCAATCGTCGTGGATGCGCGATACGTTCGACGAAAACGACGCGCGCAAGCGCCGTGCCCACGATCTTTCACGTCATGCAAAGGTGGTGGGCACGCTTTCGCTTTGCCCACCCTGCGAGACCTCCGTCGCGGCTTACTCCGCTGCTTCCGCGTAATCGCTCACAGGCGGGCACGAGCACACCAGATTGCGGTCGCCATAGACGTTGTCGACGCGGCCCACAGGGCACCAGTATTTGTCGGTGCGCGAGGTGCCCGCGGGGAAGCAGCCTTCGCTGCGGGTGTAGGCGCGGGCCCACGCGTCGTCCGCGATGTCGTGCACGGTGTGCGGGGCGTGGCGCAGCGGCGAGGCCTCGATCTTGAAACGGCCGGCCTCGACCTCGGCGATCTCTTTCCGGATCGCGATCATGGCATCGCAGAACCGATCCAGCTCCGCCTTCGATTCCGACTCGGTCGGCTCGATCATCAGCGTGCCCGGCACCGGGAAGCTCATGGTCGGGGCGTGGAAGCCGTAATCGATCAGGCGCTTTGCGATGTCGTCGACGGTGACGCCGGACGTCGTCTTCAGCGGCCGCGGGTCGACGATGCACTCATGCGCGACGCGGCCCTTCTCGTTCTTGTAGAGCACCGGGAAATGCGCATCGAGCCTTGCTGCAATGTAGTTGGCGTTGAGGATCGCGATTTCGGTGGCGCGCTTCAGGCCTTCGCCGCCCATCATCAGGATGTAGATGTAGGAGATGGTCAGGATCGAGGCCGAGCCGAACGGCGCCGCCGAGACCGGGCCGACCGGCGCATCCCCATTCGTCGCGGGGTGGCCCGGCAGGAACGGTGCAAGGTGCGCCTTGACGCCGATCGGGCCCATGCCCGGGCCGCCGCCGCCATGCGGAATGCAGAACGTCTTGTGCAGATTGAGATGGCTGACGTCGGCGCCGTAATCGCCGGGCCGGGACAGGCCGACCTGCGCGTTCAGATTAGCGCCGTCGAGATACACCTGGCCGCCATGGCCATGGACGATGTCGCAGATCTCGCGGATGTGCTCCTCGAACACGCCGTGCGTCGAGGGATAGGTGATCATGACCGCGGCGAGATCGTTGGAATGCTTCTCGGCCTTCGCCCGGAGATCATTGACGTCGACGTCGCCGTTCTTCTCGCAGGCGACCACCACCACCTCCATGCCGACCATCGCGGCCGAGGCTGGGTTGGTGCCATGGGCGGAGGAGGGGATCAGGCAGATCTTGCGATGGGCCTCACCGCGCGCGGCATGATAGCCGCGGATGGCCAAGAGCCCGGCATATTCGCCCTGCGCGCCCGAATTCGGCTGGAGCGAGATCGCGTCATAGCCGGTGATGTCGCACAGCCATTTTTCCAGCCGCGCGAACAGCGCATGATAGCCCTTGGCCTGCTCGCGCGGCGCGAACGGGTGCAAGGAGCCGAACTCCGGCCAGGTCAGCGGCATCATCTCGGTGGTCGCGTTCAGCTTCATGGTGCAGGAGCCGAGCGGAATCATCGCGCGGTCGAGCGCGAGGTCGCGATCGCTGAGCTTGCGCATGTAGCGCAGCATCTCGGTCTCCGAGCGGTGCGCGTGGAACACGGGATGGGTGAGGAAGGAGGTCGCGCGCTTCAGCGAATCGGGCAGCGCCTCGCGCGTGGTCGCATCGATCTCGGCGTAGGTGAGCTTGCCGCCGAACGCACGCCAGACCGCCTCGACGGAAGCGGGCGTCGTGGTCTCGTCGAGCGCGATGCGCAAGGCGCCATCGCCGAGGCCGAGATTGATCTTTTCGGCCCATGCACGCGCCACGATCTCGTCGCGCTTGCCGCCGACGTCGACCGTCACCGTGTCGAAGAAGCTGTCGGATTGCAGCGCGAAGCCGAGCTTGCGCAAGCCGGCCGCGAGCACGGCCGCACGGCGATGCACATTGCGCGCGATCTGCGCAAGCCCCTCGGGGCCATGATAGACCGCGTACATCGAAGCGATCACGGCAAGCAGCACCTGCGCGGTGCAGATGTTGGAGGTCGCCTTCTCGCGGCGGATATGCTGCTCGCGGGTCTGGAGCGCGAGGCGATAGGCGGGCATCCCGCGGGAATCGACGGAGAGGCCGACGATGCGGCCGGGCAGCGAGCGCTTCAGCGCATCGCGCACCGCCATATAGGCCGCATGCGGTCCGCCATAACCCATCGGCACGCCGAAGCGCTGTGCCGAGCCGATCGCGATGTCGGCCCCCAACTCGCCGGGCGCGGCGAGCAGTGTCAGCGCCAGCAAGTCGGCGGCAACGATCGCGAGGGCGCCCTTGGCCTTCAGCGCCGCGATCGCGGGCCTGAGGTCGCGCACCGCGCCCGATGAGCCCGGATATTGCAGCAGCGCGCCGAGCACGTCGGCCGTGTCGAGATCGATGAGGGGATCGCCGACAACCAGGGTCCAGCCCAAGGGCTCGGCGCGGGTGCGCATCACGGCGAGCGTCTGCGGATGCACGTCCTTGTCAACGAAGAAGGCTTTCGCTTCGACCCGCGAGTGCCGCTCCGCGAGCGCCATCGCTTCCGCGGCGGCGGTCGCCTCGTCGAGCAGTGAGGCGTTGGCGACGTCGAGCCCGGTGAGGTCGCAGATCATGGTCTGGAAGTTGAGCAGCGCTTCCAGCCGGCCCTGGCTGATCTCGGGCTGGTAGGGCGTGTAGGCCGTGTACCAGGCCGGGCTCTCCAAAATGTTGCGCTGGATCACCGCGGGCAGGATGGTGCCGGAATAGCCCTGGCCGATCAGCGAGGTGAAGACCTGGTTGTCGCGCGCAAGCTCGGCCATATGCGCGATCGCCTCGGTCTCGCTGAGCGGCTTGCCGAGATCGAGCGGGGCGGTCTGCCGGATCGAGGCGGGCAGCGTCTCCGCCATCAGCGCGTCGACGCTTTTGGCGCCGACGGTGTCCAGCATCGCGGCGACATCGCGCGCGGAGGGGCCGATGTGGCGGCGAACGAAGGCGGCGGTATCGCCATCGGATTTGCGGTGCGCGGTCATCATGGGTCCTCGTTTTAGGTCATCTGTCGCTGTCATGCCCCGCGAAGGCGGGGCATCCAGTAAACGCGGCCGTCAGTGCTTGAGCCGATGGGGCGCGGCGTACTGGATCACCCGCCTTCGCGGGTGATGACAGGGAGTATGAGGTTGGAGTCTGCTTCATCTCACGCCGTGTGTGCCTTGTAGGCGGCTTCATCCATGAGGCCGCCGAGCTCGCTTTTGTCGGCAATCTTGATCTTGAAGAACCAGGCTGCGCCTTGCGCATCCGTATTGATCAGCGCCGGCTCGCCGGCGAGTGCGGGGTTGGTCTCGAGCACCTCGCCCGAGATCGGTGCGTAGACGTCGGAGGCGGCCTTCACGGACTCCACGACGGCCGCGGCTTCGGTCTTCTTCAGCGTGCGGCCGACCTTGGGCAGTTCGACGAACACGACGTCGCCGAGCTGCGACTGCGCGTAATCGGTGATGCCGACGGTTGCGACATCGCCGTCGATGGCCAGCCATTCATGGTCGGAGGTGTACAGCGTCGTGGTCATTTTCTCAGTCCTCAGCGTTTGTAGGTGTTTTTCACGAAGGGCATGGCGGCGACGGTGAGCGGCAGCCGTTGCCCGCGCACCTCGGCGAACAGTTTTGTGTCGAGCGCGCTCAGGCGCGTGGGCACGTAGCCCATTGCCACCGGCGCGTTCAGGCTCGGGCCGAAGCCGCCCGATGTGACCTTTCCGATCGGCTCGCCGCCGGCGCTATCTGCAAACAGCAGCGCGCCTTCGCGCACCGGGGCGCGGCCTTCGGTGCGCAGGCCGACGCGGCGGCGGCTCGCGCCCTGGTCGAAATGCGCGAGGATCTTGTCTGCACCGGGAAAGCCGCCGGCGCGGGCGCCACCGCTGCGGCGGCTCTTCTGCACCGACCATTCCAGCGCGGCCTCGACCGGCGTGGTCGCGGTGTCGATGTCGTGGCCATAGAGGCAGAGCCCGGCTTCCAGCCGCAGGCTGTCGCGGGCGCCAAGGCCGATCGGCATCACGTCCGCGTTTTCCAGCAGCGTCCTGGCGAGGCGCTCGGCATCGCCTGCGGGAACCGAAATTTCAAAACCGTCCTCGCCGGTATAGCCGGAGCGCGAGACGAAACAGTCGAGGCCGGCGACCTTGTGCGGGCCGGCGTCCATGAACTTCATGCCGGGCGCCTCTGCACACAATTTCGCCAGCGCCGCTTCGGCCTTCGGGCCCTGGAGCGCGATCAGCGCGCGGTCGGCCAGCGAATCGATGATGCAGTCGTCCGAGAGG
>NZ_JBFULT010000280.1:0-9685 GCF_054049755.1 Bradyrhizobium sp. P5_C11_2 | reverse complement strand
GTGGTGAGGATTTCCTCGTCGTCGGTCTCTGAGAAGCGGAAGTCGATGCCTTCCTCCTCCTCCCCCTGGTAGTCGTCATCGTCGCTGTCGAGGGCGCCGCGGACGCCGGTCTCCTCCTCGGGCTCCATCAGGCTCGCCCCGATGGCGTCCTCGATCGCCCCGAACGAGACCGCGGCCGAGCTGTCGGCCAGGCCCTGCACCGATTTGATGCCGTGTTCTTTCAGGATCCGCTGCACGCCGCGGATGGTGTAGCCCTCGCCGTAAAGCAGCCGGCGGATGCCCTTGAGCAGGTCGACGTCGTCGGGGCGGTAGTAGCGGCGGCCGCCGCTGCGCTTCATCGGCTTGATCTGGGAGAATCGGGTCTCCCAGAACCGCAGCACGTGCTGCGGAATGTCGAGTTCCTGCGCTACTTCGCTGATGGTGCGGAACGCATCCGGCGCCTTGTCCAAATGCCTGATCCTTTTGGAGCGCGGTTACGCCTCCGGTTGAACCTTGCTGCCGTCGCCATTGGTGCGGTGCTGGGCGTTGATCCGCTGCTTCAGGATCGCCGACGGCTTGAACACCATCACCCGGCGCGGCGAGATCGGCACTTCGGTGCCGGTCTTCGGATTGCGACCGATGCGCTGACCCTTCTTGCGGACCATGAAGGAGCCGAACGAGGACAGTTTCACCGTCTCGCCCCGCTCGAGGCAATCGGTGATCTCCTTCAGCACGAGTTCCACGAACGCAGACGATTCCGTGCGCGACAAGCCCACCTTCTGGTAGACGGCCTCGCAGAGATCAACACGCGTTACGGTTTTACTTGTATCGGTCATCGCCCTGCCCCACATCACGGCGAACAATTGTTGTCTGAAATTATGAGGTTACGATACGACGGTCAACAGCGCTCATCAATGCAGAAGCATCGATAATCCGCGCTGATTCGGGCAAAATTTTATCGAGTGTGGCTTACCAGCGCACCAGCGCGGAGCCCCAGGTGAAACCGCCGCCCATCGCTTCCAGCAGAACCAGGTCGCCGCGCTTGATGCGGCCGTCCTTGCGCGCCACCGCCAGCGCCAGCGGGATCGACGCGGCCGAGGTGTTGCCGTGACGGTCGACGGTCAGCACCACCTTCTGCGGTGCGATATGAAGCTTGTGCGCGGAGGCGTCGATGATTCGCTTGTTGGCCTGGTGCGGCACGAACCAGTCGATGTCGTCGGCATTGAGCCCGGTCGCCTCGAAGGCATCGACGATCACATCGGTGATCATGCCGACCGCATGCTTGAAGACCTCGCGGCCCTCCATGCGCAGATGACCGACGGTCTGGGTCGAGGACGGCCCGCCGTCGACGAACAGCTTTGCCTTGTGCCGGCCGTCCGAGCGCAGATGCGTGGTCACCACGCCGCGATCGGTCGCCGCCTGGCCCGGCTGCTCCTGCGCCTCCAGCACGACCGCGCCGGCACCGTCGCCGAACAGCACGCAGGTGCCGCGGTCGTTCCAGTCGAGGATGCGCGAGAAGGTCTCGGCGCCGATCACCAGGGCGCGCTTGTAGGTGCCGGTGCGCAGGAAATTGTCGGCGGTGGCTAGCGCGAACACGAAGCCCGAGCAGACCGCCTGGAGATCGAACGCCGCGCCGTGATTGATGCCGAGCCCGTGCTGCACGGCAACCGCGCTCGCCGGAAACGTGTTGTCCGGCGTCGAGGTCGCCAGCACGATCAGCTCGATCGACTGCGCATCGACGCCGGCATCAGTGAGCGCGGCCTGCGCCGCCTTGATCGCCAGATGCGAGGTGAACTCGCCCTCGGCCGCGACGTGGCGCTCGCGGATGCCGGTGCGCTGCACGATCCACTCGTCGGACGTGTCGATGCGTGCCGCCAATTGGGCATTGGTCACCACCTGCTCCGGCAGGTAGGCCCCGCAGCCCAGCACGACCGAACGAATCTTGGTCACGAAACATCCTCCGGCGCGGTTGGCACGGAACTGAGCGCCCCCCCGTCGCGGTTAAGCATCTGATTGATCTTGTTCAGGAGATCGAATTTGACCATCTCATAGCCAACATCGATTGCATAGGCAAAGCCTTCGGCGTTGATTCCGCCGTGGCTCTTGACCACGACCCCATTCAATCCAAGGAACACGCCGCCATTGGACTTGTTGGGGTCCATCTTGTCGCGCAGGGTCTGGAAGGCTCTGCGCGCGAAGAGATAGCCGAGCTTGGACATCCAGCTCCGCTGCATCTCCTCGCGGAGCAATGCCGCGATGTGGCGTGCGGTTCCCTCGGCGGCCTTGAGCGCGATATTGCCGCTGAAGCCCTCGGCGACGATCACGTCGGCCAGCCCCTTGCCAATGCCGTCGCCCTCGACGAAGCCGATATAGTCGAGCTGCGGCAGGTTCATCGCGCGCAGCATTTCCCCGGCCTCGCGGATCTCCTCGTGGCCCTTGATCTCCTCGACCCCGATATTGAGCAGGCCGACGGTCGGACGCGGCTTGTTGAACAGCACGCTCGCCATGGCCGCGCCCATCACCGCGAGCGCCACCAGATGTCGCGCATCGCCGCCGATGGTGGCGCCGAGGTCGAGCACGACGGACTCGCCGCGCATGGTCGGCCACACCGCGGTGATTGCCGGACGGTCTATGCCCGGCAGCGTGCGGAGGTGGAAGCGCGACATCGCCATCAGTGCGCCGGTATTGCCGGCGGAGACCGCGACATCCGCCTCGCCCTTCTTCACCGCGTCGATGGCAAGCCACATCGAGGAGGTTCTGCGGCCGCGCCGCAGCGCCTGGCTCGGCTTGTCCTCCATGCTGACGGCGACGTCGGTATGAAGGATCCTGGAAGCCGCCTTCAACGCGAGGTGCTTGTCGAGCTCGGGCTCGATCCTGGCGCGGTCCCCGACCAGCAGGAACTCGGTCTCGCGATGCCTGCCGAGCGAGATGGCGGCGCCCGGAATAACCACGGCGGCGCCGACGTCGCCCCCCATGGCGTCAAGCGCAATGCGAACCTTGCTTGGCATCAAAATCCCGGAAACCTGGTCTGGCGCGGTCGTCAACGAGCGGGGCCGCGAAATGGGTTCGCCATGGACATGGCGACCGGCCGGGCGCAACGCCGCACCCGGGCCGGGGCGCGACAATAGCGTTTTGTCATCCCGAAACAACCTCTTGCCCCCAGTCTTTTGCATTCAGGACGACCCGGCCCGAGACGCCGGAATTGGTGTGAAACGTATAAAAATCAAAGAGATAAGATGTCCTCTCAAACCATCCAGGCAACCACCTCGCACCCAATCGCGGAATCGACCCCGCCGGGAAGAGCCGCCTATGTGTCTTTCTTCTTATCCTGGAGCGCCTTGAGCACCGCGAACGGATGATCCCCGGGATCGGTGGCGGTGACCTCGGTCTCGAACACGACACCGGGCTTGCGCGGATAAGGATCGATCGCCAGGAACAGCGCATCGGTGGCGAGGCGGCCGAGGTCGATGATGCCGCCAACGATCGCCTCGGGCGGATCGACGACCTCCGGCGGCTCCGCGTCGTCCTGCCCTTCCTCGATCAGGTCGGTCAGCCGCCGCGCCTCGGCCTCGGGCGCGAAGATCAGGTCGATCTCCTCCTCGATCTCGTTCTCGATCGGATCGAGCGTCACCACGCAGGTCTGGCCGATCCGGGCGCGGACGTGACCCGTGACATGGATGCGCCCGCCGCTTTTCAGCGTGACATCGAGGGCGGCCCGGGCGGACAGGACTTCGCGCAGGCCCGCGAGCCCGGCCATCGCCTGCCGCTCGGCGGCGGAAGCCTCCAGCTCGCGGTGCAGGCCGGTGTCCGGGATGTGCGCGACGATGACGGGAACGCGCCAGGGATCTGATTCGGCAGTCGGTCGGTTCATGGCGTGACGTCCTCGGGAGGTGCCGGTGGAAACGCGAAACTGGCGTCCAGAAGCGCCGCCTCGCCGGTCCCGGCCAGATCGGCCGCCGTTGCCCGGGCGTAAGCCGCGAGCCGCCGCGCCTGATCCATTCCGGCACCATTCAAGATATTCTTGCAGATGGCCGATGCCAGCGCCTCGCCGCCACCTTCCATCGCCTCGTCATAGGCCTTCGCCCGGCCATAAAAGGCCTCGCCGAAGGCCCGCATCCGCTTCGGCACGGTCTGGTCGCCGACGCCCATCTCGCGCAGATTGTCGTCCATGTCCTCGCAAAAGCGGTCGAACAACGCCTGCGACAGCTCCGCGCCGCCCTGGACGGTGCGCAGGCGCCGCAGCAACAGCCACAAATGCAGCAGCAACAGGTCGAAACGCCCGTTAACCGTATCGGGCACGCCCAAGTCGCGGTAAAATATGGGTTCTCGCGCCTGCGTCACGATCATGCCATAGATGGTCTCAATGGTGCCGCGCGGGGCTAGGCGGGGTTTCCTGAAGTGATTGAACGGCCAAAGCATTGTGGTTTCCGCAAGCGGGCGCGCGTGTGTTGCATTCAGAGCCCTCGCCCGGTACTTCAGCGCCTCGCGCGACGCAAGGGGACGGAATCAGTTCCGCAATGACGATATCGAACCAGACCAGCCTGCGCGCAGACAAGCGGCACGGCCTTCACGCGCGCTGGCGCGCCTTGCGCTTGCTTGCGGCCGCGGCCCTGGTCGGCGCGACGCTCGCGGGCTGCGGCGGTGAGCAATTCCAGAAGGGCTACATCCTGCCGCCCGGCGCGCTCGAGCAGATTCCGATCGGCGCGAGCCAGGACCAGGTGCTGATCGTGATGGGCACGCCCTCCACGGTCGCGACCCTCGACGGTGAGGTGTTCTATTACATCTCGCAGCGCTCGGAGCGCATGGTCGCCTTCATGAATCAGAAATTGGTCGATCAGCGCGTGATCGCGGTCTATTTCGACAAGAACCGGCGCGTGCGCCGGCTTGCCAATTACGGCCTCCAGGACGGCAAGATCTTCGACTTCATCAGCCGCACCACGCCGACCTCGGGCCAGGAGATGAGCTACCTCACCCCGCTGTTCAAGCTGCTGAGCTTTAACTAAGGCTTCAGCCTGCGGCGTCGTGCCGCCTCCCGCGCGGCACTTGCCGTCGCGTGCGACTTGCCGTTGCACGCCGCCTTCCCTACGCTCCCTGCAAAGCAAGAAACAGGGAGTGGATTCGTGCTCAGAACTTTGTTGTCCCGCCGTCGCGTGCTCACCGGTGCCGCCGGCCTTTCGGCGGCAGCCATCCTGCCGCGCACGAGCCTTGCCGACTGGAAACCCACCGAAAACGTGCGCATCGTCGTGCCGGCCGCGGCCGGCGGCTCGACCGACGTGATGGGCCGGCTGCTGGCCGCCCATCTGCAAACCGCCTGGGGCCAGTCGGCCGTCGTGGAGAACCGCTCCGGCGGCGGCGGCACGATCGGCACGGCGGAAGTGGTCCGCGCCAAGCCTGACGGCCACACCATCCTGATCGGTAATCCCGGGCCGAACGCGATCGCCTACAGCATCTTCAAGAACCTCACCTACAAGCCGGACCAGCTGCAGCCCGTCTCCAACATGATCCGGATCCCGAACATCGTCTCGGCGCATCCGAAGACCGGCATCAAATCGGTCGCCGAGCTGATCGCCTTCCTCAAGGCCAATCCGGACAAGCTCAGCTACGCCTCCTCCGGCGTCGGCCAGAGCCCTCACCTCACCGGCGCGTGGTTCCTGCAGCTCACCGGGCTGAAGATGACGCACATTCCGTTCCGCGGCGCCGGGCCCGCGCTCCAGGCCGCGCTCGCCGGCGACATCCAGATCCTGTTCGACAATCTCTATCCGAGCCTGCCGCAGGTCCAGAACGGCACGCTCACCGGGCTCTGCGTCACCACGGCCGAGCGCAGCGACCTCGCGCCGAATCTGCCGACCATGCGCGAGAGCGCGCCGGAGCTTGCCAATTTCGACGTGTCGTCCTGGTTCTCCGTGTTCCTGCCGAAAGGCGTGCCCGCTCCGGTCCTCGAAGCCCTCAATCTTCAAGTCAAGGCGATGCTCGAACGCGACGACATCAAGAAGAACATCGCCGCCATGGGGGCCCGCGCCGACTACGGCACGCCGCAGCAGTTTTCCGACTTCCTGGACGCCGAGACGAAGAAGTTCGCCGGCATCATCCAGAAGGAAGGTCTGCAGATGGACGTGCAGTGACGCGCAGCGTCATTCCGGGGCGGCTCGAAAGAGCCGAACCCGGAATCTCGAGCTTCCGGGTCTGGTCCTTCGGACCATCCCGGAATGACGACACCAAACAAAAACCCCGCGGCTCTCGCCGCGGGGTTTTGTCTTGCCTCATCGGCGCTGCTCAGTGCGCCAAAATCGCCAGCAGCAAGAGCGCCACGATGTTGGTGATCTTGATCATCGGGTTCACCGCGGGACCGGCCGTGTCCTTGTAGGGATCGCCGACGGTGTCGCCGGTCACGGCCGACTTGTGGGCGTCAGAGCCCTTGCCGCCGTAATGGCCGTCCTCGATGTACTTCTTGGCGTTGTCCCAGGCGCCCCCGCCCGAGGTCATGGAGATCGCGACGAACAGGCCCGTCACGATCACGCCGAGCAGCATCGCGCCCACCGCCGAGAACGCCGCCGACTTGCCGGCCGCGCCACCGCCTGCGATCACGTAGATCAGAAAGTAGACGACGATCGGCGACAGCACCGGCAGCAGCGACGGGATGATCATCTCCTTGATGGCCGCCTTGGTCAGCAGGTCGACCGCCTTGCCGTAATCCGGCTTGTCGGTGCCCTGCATGATGCCCGGCTTCTCGCGGAACTGCCGGCGCACCTCCTCGACGATGGCGCTGGCCGCACGTCCCACCGCGGTCATGCCCATCGCACCGAACAGGTAGGGCAGCAGGCCGCCGAACAACAGGCCCACCACCACGTAGGGGTTGTTGAGCGAGAAGTCCGGATTGACGCCGGCGAAATAGGTGTGATGCGCGGAGTCCGCGATGAAGAACTTGAGGTCCTGATTATAGGCCGCGAACAGCACCAGCGCACCGAGACCGGCGGAGCCGATCGCGTAGCCCTTGGTGACCGCCTTGGTGGTGTTGCCGACCGCGTCGAGCGCATCGGTCGACTTGCGCACCTCCTTGGGCAGGCCCGCCATCTCGGCGATGCCGCCGGCGTTGTCCGTCACCGGACCGAAGGCGTCGAGTGCGACGATCATGCCGGCCAGCGCCAGCATGGTGGCCGTCGCGATCGCGATGCCGAACAGGCCGGCAAGGCTGTAGGTGACCAGGATGCCGGCGATGATGACGATCGCGGGCAGCGCGGTCGCCTCCATCGAGATCGCAAGACCCTGGATCACGTTGGTGCCGTGACCGGTCACCGACGCCGCCGCGATCGACTTCACCGGGCGATAGTCGGTGCCGGTGTAGTATTCGGTGATCCAGATGATCAGCGCGGTGACGACAAGGCCGACGATTCCGCATTCGAACAGCGACATGCCGGTGTACTCGACACCGTCGAGCTTGCCGAAGCCGATCAGGGTGTAGATCACGCCGGCGATGCCGATCAGCGACAGGACGCCCGTTGCAATCAGGCCCTTGTAGAGCGCGCCCATGATCGACTGGCTCGGCCCGAGCTTGACGAAGAAGGTGCCGATGATCGAGGTGATGATGCAGATGCCGCCGATGGCGAGCGGCAGCGTCATCATGCTCATGAGGATCGGCGTCTTGGCGAAGAAGATCGCGGCGAGCACCATGGTGGCGACCGCGGTCACCGCATAGGTCTCGAACAGGTCGGCGGCCATGCCGGCGCAGTCGCCGACATTGTCGCCGACATTGTCGGCGATGGTGGCCGGGTTGCGCGGATCGTCTTCGGGAATGCCGGCCTCGACCTTGCCGACGAGGTCGCCGCCGACGTCCGCACCCTTGGTGAAGATGCCGCCACCGAGACGGGCGAAGATCGAGATCAGCGAAGCGCCGAAACCGAGCGCCACCATGGCGTCGACGACGACACGGCTGTCAGGCGCAAGCTTCAGCGAATAGACCAGGAAGCCGAAATAGAGGGTCACACCTAACAGCGCGAGACCCGCCACCAGCATGCCGGTGATAGCGCCCGCCTTGAAGGCGAGCTCGAGGCCGCCTGCGAGCGACGTCGTCGCGGCCTGGGCGGTGCGCACATTGGCGCGGACCGAGACGTTCATGCCGATGAAGCCGGCCGCCCCCGACAGGATGGCGCCGATGGCAAAACCGATCGCGACGTAGAATCCGAGGAAATAGACAAGCAGCACGAAGATGACGATGCCGACCAGACCGATCGTGGTGTACTGACGCCGCAGGTAGGCCTGTGCGCCTTCCCGCACCGCTCCCGCAATCTCCTGCATGCGCGGCGACCCCGCATCCGCACTCAACACCGAAGACGTCGCCCAAATCGCGTAGACGACGGAAAGCACTCCGCAGAGCACTATCAACCATAATGCTGTCATGTGATTTTTTGCCTCAGATCCTTGATGTACGTACCCCCGGCGCCTTTGTTTTTCCGTCGTGCGGTGCGGCGCCTTTATATTGAACAGGGCCGCTCCTTGCCTGAAGGGGTGGCCCTGGTCGGTCACAACCTTGCCAAAATCAGCATGCGGGTGCAACGCCGTAAGCGGCCGAAAAGGCCGATCTCGGCAGGTATTTAGGCTTGGTCTATGAGCGCGCTCGCGCGCCGGTTTGGAGCAATTCCTAGAAGTGGCTGTACGAAAGCCGCTTCAGGGCCAGTTCCTTGCCCTGCCCGTCCAGGAAGCGCGGCCGCTCATGGCCCGCCACGATCGTGCCGATCGCCGTGACGCCGAGCCCCACCGCCCGCCCCGCGGCAATCAGCGCATCGCTGTGCGCGGCCGGCACGGTGCACAGCACCTCGTAATCGTCGCCCCCGGCCAGCAGCGTCTCAACGCAAACGATGTCACGCGCAACGAGGCCGGCGGCCGCCGCGGACAGCGGCACGCGCGCCACGTCGATGGTGGCCGAGACGCCTGAGGCCGCACAGAGCTTCGTCAGATCACCGGCGAGCCCGTCGGAGACGTCCATCGCAGCCGTTGCATGGTCACGCACGGCCTGCGCCAGCACGTTGCGCGGCTGCGGCACGCGATAGCGCGAGACCAGCATCTCTCGCGCGATCGGATCGGAGGCCAGCGCATCCGCCACCGCACCACCGGTGAGCACGTCGAGGCCGAGCGCGGCATCGCCGATCGTTCCCGTCACCAGGATAAGGTCGCCCGGCCGCGCGCCGGTGCGGCCGACCATCCGCCCCTGCGGCACGCGGCCGAAGGCGGTGATCGAGATCATCTGCGGTCCCGGCGTCGACACCGTATCGCCGCCAAGCAGCGGGCAGGCGAAGGTGTTGGCGTCCTCACCGAGCGCATCCGCAAACGGCCTGAGCCAGCGATCCTCCCTGCTGCGCAGGGCCAGCGTCAGCACGAAACCGGCGGGTACAGCGCCCTTGGCCGCGAGATCTGAGAGGTTCACCCGCAGCGCCTTGCGCGCGATGGTGTCGGGCGGATCGGTGGCAAGATAATGCACGCCTTCGACGACGGCGTCGGTGGTGACAACGATGTCGTCGCCGGACGAGGACAGGATCGCGGCATCATCGACCAGCCCCAGCGCGCCGGGATCGGTCGCCAGCGGCTTGAAATAGCGCGCGATCAGGGAGTCTTCGCCGGAGGGATCGTGCGGGTTTGCCATCAGCGTCAGCCAAACACACCGCTGTCATCGCCCGGCTTGACCGGGCGATCCAGTACGCCGAGACGGCAGTGA
>NZ_JBFULT010000279.1:0-9709 GCF_054049755.1 Bradyrhizobium sp. P5_C11_2 | reverse complement strand
TGCTGGAAACCTATGTCCGCCTCTCCGCGGGCGACGACGGCAGCGACGGGCTCACCTGAGGGAGGACCGCGTACCTTGCGAGTCTTGCCGGCGATCTCGTCGGCGACACCGAGCTTCTTGAAGCCGACTGTCGACAGATAGGTGCCGCTGGAGCTGTCCGAATAGGCGATCGACTTGGCCGCGAGCAACGTCTTGCGCAGCGAATCCACCGTGCTGATGTCGGGCTTGGGTTGCCCGGCACGAACCACCATGCCGATGAACGATTCCGCAAGCGGCATCCGGCTGCCGRGTCGCGTCAAATTCCGCTGGTCCAGGAGATCGACGCCGACGCCGTCCATGATCACCACGTCGGCCTCCTCGCCGCGGGACAGACGCGTCGGTATCGCTTCCGGTGAATCGCCGATCGAAGGCCCGCGCGTGGTGACGAGCTTGTGCCCCGTCGACTTCTCGAATGCAGGACCGAGCTCCTCGTACACGGCAAAGAACCCGGCCGAGATCATCACCTTGACATCAGCAGCCGCTGCCCCCGTCGCCAAAGTGACGGTGACCAGGACAGCAAACAGGCAAGCAATGCATCGCGGCATGGCACGTCCCCCCAATACTAGCCTCGGCCGCGCCTAATGCGCACCATTCCCGTTCTCGCCGTTGCCGCTCTCGGCCTCTTCCGTGATGTGCTCGACCGAGACGACGTGCTCGTCCTCGGCGGTGTCGAACACGATCACGCCCTGGGTCGAGCGGCCGGCGATGCGGATGCCCTCGACCGGGCAGCGGATCAACTGGCCCTTGTCGGTGACCAGCATGATTTGATCAGCATCCTCCACCGGGAAGGACGCGACCAGGTTGCCGTTGCGGTTGTTGACGCTCATGGCGACGATGCCTTTGCCGCCGCGCCCCGTCGTGCGGTACTCGTAGGACGAGGTCCGCTTGCCATAGCCGTTGACGGAGACGGTGAGCACGACCTGCTCGGCCGCCGACATCTCGACATAGCGCTCCGGCGGAAGCTGGAAGCTGCCGGAGGTCTCCTCGGCCTCGGCGTCAGCTGCCGGCTCCTCGGCCGCGGCTTCGCCGGCGACCGCGCGGCGCATCTTCAGGTACGCCGAACGTTCGTCCGAAGAGGTCTCGACATGGCGCAGGATCGCCAGCGAGATCACCTTGTCGCCCTCGCCAAGCGCAATGCCGCGCACGCCCATCGAGGTGCGCCCGGTGAACACGCGCACGTCGGTGACGGGGAAGCGGATGCACTGGCCGCCCGCGCCGGTCAGCAGCACGTCGTCGCGCTCGGTGCAGATCTGCACGTCGACGATCGCTTCATTCTCGTCGAGCTTCATGGCGATGATGCCGGAGCGGCGGACGTCGACGAAGTCGGACAGCTTGTTGCGCCGGACATTGCCGCCTGTCGTGGCGAACATCACGTCGAGGTTGCCCCAGGTGGATTCGTCCTCCGGCAGCGGCATGATGGTGGTGATGCGCTCGCCCTGCTCCAGCGGCAGGATGTTGATCAGCGCCTTGCCGCGCGCGTTCGGCGCTGCCATCGGCAGCCGCCAGACCTTCTCCTTGTAGACCTGGCCGCGCGAGGAGAAGAACAGAACCGGCGTGTGCGTGGAGGCCACGAACAGGCGGCTGACAAAGTCCTCGTCGCGGGTCTGCATGCCGGCGCGGCCCTTGCCGCCGCGGCGCTGCGCCCGGTAGGCCGACAGCGGCACGCGCTTGACGTAGCCGGCGTGCGACACGGTGACGACCATGTCCTCGCGCTGGATCAGGTCCTCGTCCTCGACCTCGCCTTCCTGCTCGATGATCACGGTGCGGCGTGGGGTCGCGAACTCGGCCCTCACCTCGGCGAGCTCGGTCTTGACGATGTCGAGCACGCGGGCACGCGAACGCAGGATGTCGAGATAATCGGCAATTTCGCCGGCGAGCGTGTCGAGCTCTTCGCGGATCTCGTCACGACCGAGTGCTGTGAGGCGCTGCAAACGCAGATCGAGAATGGCCCTGGCCTGCTCCATCGACAGCCGGATGGTGCCGTCCTCGCTGATGCGGTGGCGCGGGTCATCGATCAGGGTCAGCATGTCCTCGACGTCCCGGGCCGGCCAGTCGCGCGACATCAGGGTGTCGCGCGCCGCGGTCGGATCCGGTGAGGTGCGGATGACGCGAATCATTTCGTCGATGTTGGCCACCGCGATCGCCAGGCCGACCAAGATATGCGCGCGGTCGCGCGCCTTGCTCAGCAGGAACTTGGTGCGCCGCGTGACGACCCGCTCACGGAAGTCGACGAAGATGGCGAGCAGGTCTTTCAGAGTCATGATCCGCGGCCGACCGCTGTCGAGCGCCACCATGTTGACGCCGAAGCTCGTCTGCAGCGGCGTGAATCTGTAGAGCTGGTTCAGCACCACGTCGGGCACGGCGTCGCGCTTCAATTCGACGACGACGCGGAAGCCGTCGCGGTCGGATTCGTCGCGCAGGTCGGCGATGCCCTCGATCTTCTTTTCCTTGACCAGTTCGGCGATGCGCTCGACCATCGTCGCCTTGTTCACCTGATACGGGATCTCGGTGATGATGAGCGCCTCGCGCTCCTTGCGAATGGTGTCGATGGTGACCTTGCCGCGCATCACGACCGAGCCACGGCCCAGGTGGTAGCCGGCGCGGATGCCCGCCCGCCCGAGAATGATGCCGCCGGTTGGAAAGTCCGGTCCGGGAACGATGTTGATCAGCTCGTCGATGGTGAGCGCGGGATTGTCGATCAGCGCCACGCAGGCATCGATGACCTCGCCGAGATTGTGCGGCGGAATGTTCGTGGCCATGCCGACTGCGATGCCGCCGGCGCCGTTGACCAGAAGGTTCGGGAACTTGGCCGGAAGAACCGAGGGCTCGGTCTCGTTGTTGTCGTAGTTCGGCTGGAAGTCGACGGTGTCCTTGTCGATATCGGCCAGCAGGGCCAGCGCCGACTTGGTCAGTCGCGCTTCGGTGTAACGATAGGCGGCAGGCGGATCGCCGTCGACCGAGCCGAAATTGCCCTGACCGTCGATCAGCGGCACGCGCATCGAGAAGTCCTGCGCCATGCGGACCATGGCGTCGTAAATCGACTGGTCGCCGTGCGGATGATACTTACCGATGACGTCGCCGACCACGCGGGCGGACTTGACGTATTTCTTGTCGGGCGTGTGGCCCTGCTCGTGCATCGAGTACAGGATGCGGCGGTGCACCGGCTTCAAGCCGTCGCGGGCATCAGGCAACGCACGCGCCACGATCACGCTCATGGCGTAATCGAGATAGGACTTCTTCATCTCGTCGAGGATGGAGACGGGGCGAATGTCCGAGGGTTGCGCCGGCTGGTCGCCGGGCTTGTTGTCGTCGTCAGCCAAAGGGGAATCCGGTGAGKTTTTATCTGGGAATCATATAGCGCATCGAAGCCCTCATAACCACCCTTGCGAGGTTCAGGGAAGCGCTTTTTCCGACTGTTTTTCCAGAGACTTACGCGCTCCGCGGCACCGCCTTTGACGGGGCCGGAACGAGCCGGGCGGAACCGCCTCTTACGCCCCGAAAATCACCCGGTTCATGATCCGCCCGGGCAGCAGCGTGAACAGGCCCGCGATCACCAGCGCGCCGACGAAGGTCATGATCATGATGCGCCGGTGATCGGCGACGCGGTGGGTGTGCGCCCGCCAAACCGCGAGCGGCAGCATCACCAGTGTGAAGATCGAGAGCAGATGGATCGGACTGAATGGCCCGACCAGGCGGATCTGGTGGATCCAGAACGACGATGCGGCCACGGCCGCCATCAGCACCACCCAGATCCAGCCGATCGTCCGATGCGGCAGCGTGCCCTTGGGAGCTGCAAACTGGACGAGACCGAGCACGAAGGCGGCCATGGCGGCGAAGGCATGCAGCGGAATGGCCGGGGCGGCCTCAAGCAGCGGTGCAAAGCTCATGCGGGGCTTCCTCCGATCGACAGCCAGTCCATGTGAATAGGATTAACATTAAGTTAATACCATTCACATCGCAGCCCGTCAAAGACTTGAGGCAGCACATGAGGCAAGCCCGGAAAACCGAGCTTGACCCGTCAATTGGTAAGAAATCCTGCCGCTCTACGCCAGCCCGTAACTCTGATGGGTGAAGCGCCCCTTTTGGCCAACGCCAGGACGGGATTCCGCCAGCCACCAAAAGGCGTGTATCTAGAACCAGATCGATCGGGCTTTCCCGGTCCCTCCCCTGGAGTGGTCAAAGTGACCAACGTCCTGTTCGTCTGCAGCGCCAATCGCCTCCGCAGCCCGACCGCTGAACAAGTCTTTTCGACTTGGCCAGGCGTCGAGACCGACTCTGCGGGCATCTCGAACGACGCGGCCGTGTCGTTGTCGTCCGAGCAGGTCGAATGGGCCGACATCATCTTCGTCATGGAGAAGACCCACCGTAACAAGCTGAACCGGAAATTCCGCTCCAGCCTGAACAACAAGCGGGTCATCTGCCTCGACATTCCGGACGACTATGAATTCATGGATCCCATCTTGATCCGGATACTTGAAAGCCGCGCCGGCCGTTTCCTCTCACGACCAGCACCGGCTATTCCCAAGCCTTAGAACGGCAAGCCTCAGAACGGGATGTCGTCGTCCATGTCGCTGTTGCGGCCACCGCCGCCGGCGGCCACCGGACGGCGCGGCGCGCTGCTGACCGGACCGCTGGAGCCGAAGTCGCCGCCCGGCTCCTCGCCGAAGCTGCCGCCGCCCCCGCCGCCACGGCCATCGAGCATCGTGAGGGTCGAGTTGAAGCCCTGAAGCACGACCTCGGTGGAGTACTTCTCCACGCCGCTCTGATCGGTCCATTTGCGGGTCTGGAGCGCGCCCTCGATGTAAACCTTGGCGCCCTTCTTCAGGTACTGCTCGGCGACCTTGCAGAGGCCTTCATTGAAGATCACGACGCGATGCCACTCGGTCTTTTCCTTGCGCTCGCCGCTGTTCTTGTCGCGCCAGGTCTCCGAGGTCGCGATGCTCAAATTCGCGATCGGCCGCCCGTCCTGGGTGCGCCGGATTTCCGGATCCTTCCCGAGATTTCCAACCAGAATGACCTTGTTGACGCTTCCCGCCATCGCCGCTCTCCATTCCAAATGCCACTGAATTTCAAAAGGCCGGGCCCGCGCGCCCGCGGTCCTCTGCCACCCTGTTGGCGACCCTATACGCTTGCGAGGGCCGGTCAGCCCGTCACCCCTCAGGTTATCCCCATATATAGCATCGGCCTGAAGCTTGTTCCAGATTTGTTCTTGCGAAACTGGCGGTCGCGGTGCAGGCCAGACGGCGTCAATGTGCAGCGACAATGCAAGGCACCGGATGGAACCTTTTCAGGTTCCCGCGAACGACAAAAACCACTTAACATTCATCAAGTTAGAGGCGCTGCCGTTGCGTCGCGAGTGTGGTATTTCGGAGACGGACTCTGCCACTTGATTGGGCTACGGTTGCCTCGGAATTAAGTTCATATGGGCGTCGCGCCTTGATTAGCCGCTTCGGGGACCTCCAGGAGGCGGTTGTAACTGGGGAGACTGCAATGAATAAGATTTTGATCGGCGCAATCGGTGCAGTGACATTGAGCCTCTCGGCTCCCGCGAGCGCGGCGGATATGGCCGCGCGTCCCTACACCAAGGCTCCGCCGCCGATGGTCGCCACCATCTACGACTGGAGCGGTTTCTACATCGGCATCAACGGCGGCGGCGGCACGAGCCACAAGTGCTGGGACTTCGATCTGGGCGGCGGCGTGCTGGTCGGCGAGGGCTGCCACAACGCGACCGGCGGCACGGTCGGTGGCCAGGTCGGCTATCGCTGGCAGTCGGCCAACTGGGTGTTCGGCCTTGAAGGCCAGGGCAACTGGGCCGACTTCTCCGGTGACAACATCAGCGCGGTGACCGGCCTACGCGATCGTTCAAAGATCAACGCCTTCGGTTTGTTCACTGGCCAGATCGGCTACGCCTGGAACAACGTGTTGCTCTATGTGAAGGGCGGCGGCGCTGTCGTCGGCGACCGCTATCGGAGCTACGATGTCGTCACCGGCCTCGAATTCGACCGGGCCAACGAAACCCGTTGGGGTGGCACCGTGGGCGCCGGCGTCGAGTTCGGGTTTGCGCCGAACTGGACGGTGGGCTTCGAGTACGATCACATCTTCCTCGGCAACCGCACCATCAACTTCACCGGCTCCGGCAACTTCGTCGCCGCGCCGCTCGGCGCTCTCACACGGTCTGAGCGAATCAGCCAGGACGTCGATATCGGCCTCGTCCGCGTGAACTATCGCTGGGGCGGCCCGGCGATCGCGCGGTACTGATATCGCTCTGATATCACTCAGGATAAAAGGCCGGCCTCGCGCCGGCCTTTTTGCTGCGCACAGCCGGTTGCTGCGCACGGCCGGAACAATAGGTCAGCCACCGCGACATTTCCAATCTGCTGTGTCTTTTCGGGTACACAACTTGCGGCTTCACTGGTGTAAGCACGACGTCAGTTGGACCAGAGCGTCCGATGCCCTTCTCGATCGTGGAAGGCACAAACAGAAACTGGGACTGGGATTAAGTTGAAAATGAAGAAAGTTTTGTTGGCTTCGGCCTGTTTGTTCGCACTCGCCGCTCCGGCCTCGGCCGCCGATCTTGCTGCGCGCCCCTACACCAAGGCTCCGGTGGCTGTGGCCTCGGTCTACAACTGGACCGGCTTCTACCTCGGTATCGTCGGTGGCGGCGCTTGGGAAAACGGCTMGGGCGACCCGAAGATGAAGGGTGGCTTCGTCGGCGGCACCGCCGGCTACAACTGGCAGACCGGCAACGTCGTGTTCGGCATCGAGGCCGACGGCAGCTGGGCTGACGTCAGCGCTTCGGTCACCGGCGCCACCGTTGTCCCCGGCTTCGGCGTTGTAACCGCGACCGCGAGCTCGAAGACCGATGCAATGGGCACCGTGCGCGGCCGCATCGGCTACGCCGTCAACCAGGTCCTGTTCTACGGCACCGGCGGCTACGCCTGGATCGACAACAAGATCACCCTCTCTGCGCTCGGCGTGTCCGCGTCGGACAGCAAGTGGCACTCCGGCTGGACCGTCGGCGCGGGCGTCGAGGCGTTCTTCGCTCCGCAGTGGTCGGTCAAGGGCGAGTATCTCTATCGCAGCCTTGGCGGCGAGACCTACTTCTCCGGCGCTCTCCCCACCGGCACGCTCAACTTCCACACCGTGCAGGTCGGCGTGAACTATCACTTCGGGGGCCCGGTGGTCGCGAAGTACTGAGCTTCGCCTCCAACGCACTGCGTTACGAAAGGCCGGCCTTGCGCCGGCCTTTTTGTTTTCGCGCGTGCAGATCCAGGCGAACCGCTTCCCGGCGTTTTCGTGGGAGCTGTGGCACCCCGGTGACACAACCTTTGGCTTCAATGGTGTAAGGCAATGACATCAGTTGGGTCATTGGGTCCACTGCTCTTCCGCCGTGCGGAAGGCGACCAAAAGAAACGGAACTGGGGAATCGAAATGAAGAAGGTTTTGCTGGCCTCGGCCAGTCTGTTCGCACTCAGCGCGTTGGCTCCCGCCTCGGCGGCCGATCTGGCGGCCCGCCCCTACACCAAGGCGCCCGTTGCTGTGGCCTCGATCTACAACTGGTCGGGCTTCTATATCGGCATCAACGGCGGCGGCGCCTCGAGCCGCAATTGCTGGGATCTCAACACGGTCCTCGGCGTCGCAATTCCAGTCACGGCTGAGGGCTGCCACAATGCGACCGGCGGCCTCGTCGGTGGCCAGGTCGGTTATCGCTGGCAGTCGGCCAACTGGGTGTTCGGCCTTGAAGCCCAGGGCGACTGGGCCAATCTGAAGGGCTCGAATACGAGTTCGCCGGCAGCGCTCGCGCCGCTGGTCAACCAGACCAAGATCGATGCGCTTGGCCTGTTCACCGGCCAGGTCGGCTATGCCTGGAACAACGTGCTCTGGTACGTGAAGGGCGGCGCCGCCGTCACCCACGCCAAGTACGACGGCCTGTTCGGCGGCGTGGTCATCGACAGCGCCAGCGAGACGCGTTGGGGTGGCGCGGTCGGCACCGGCATCGAGTTCGGCTTCGCGCCGAACTGGTCCGTGGCGATCGAATACGACCATCTGTTCATGGGCAGCCGCAACAACTCGTTCACGGTTCTCGGCGTCAACGACCGCATCGACCGTATCAAGCAGGACGTCGACATGGGCACCGTCCGCGTCAACTATACCTTCGGCGGCCCCGTCGTCGCGAGGTACTGAGCTTCGCTTCCAACGCCATCGCGTTACGAAAGGCCGGCCTCGCGCCGGCCTTTTTGTTTTCGCGCGAGCGTGCACCCAACCGTCTTGGAGTCGTGAGGCGCGCAAGGCGTCCGMGAATGGCTTCGGCGAGTTGAGGACGTAACATGAAGACGTGGATGCTGACCGCGGTCAGCCTGTTCGCATTCGGCGCGGTCGCGCCGGCCGGTGCCGCCGATCTCCCCCTCTACCCCAAGGCGCCGGTGGCGCCCGTCCTCGGCTATGACTGGAGCGGCGTCTATGTCGGCATCAATGGCGGCGGCGGCTGGGCCCATGCCTGCTGGGGCGTGACAAATGCACTTGGCGTCGCCGTCGATCCAGCCGTCGGCGAAGGCTGCCACAATGCAGGCGGCGGCACGGTCGGCGGTCAGGTCGGCTATCGCTGGCAGAGGGGTCGCTGGGTTCTCGGCGTCGAGGGCCAGGGCAACTGGGCCGACTTCAAGGGCAGCAATGTCAGCGTGGCGCTGGCGCCGCTGACCAACCAGACCAAGATCGACAGCTTCGGTCTCTTCACCGGCCAGATGGGCTACGCCGTGAACAGCCTGCTGTTCTACGGCAAGGCCGGCGCGGCCGTCGCCCACGACAAATACGACACGTTCTTTCCGGGCGCGCCCGCCGCCTTCGCGTTCAACAGCGTCAACCAGACGCGCTGGGGCTACACTGTCGGCATCGGCGTCGAATACGGCTTCGCCGAGAACTGGTCGGTCGGCGGCGAATACAACCATGTGTTCCTGGGCCATCACAACGCCGAATTCGCCACCCTGGCCGGCGGCCTGCTCCCGCGCAGCGACCGGATCGGCCAGGACATCGACGTCGGCCTGATCCGCGTCAATTACCGCTGGGGCGGCCCGGTMGTCGTCAAATACTGACCCCCCAAATACTGCCCCCCAAATACTGACCCCCAAGGACTCCTCCAAGGTCCTGCTCAAGCGCGGATGATGCGATCCGCAGCCAAATGCGAACGAAGGGCCGGCCTCGTGCCGGCCCTTCGTCTGTTCCGGATCGCAGCTGCTACTGCCAGATGCCGCCAGCGCGCCAACAATCCGTTGACGATTCGCAAGTCCCACTGGAAATCCGTCGCCGTTCTTCCTACGTTCGCTGCCATACCCATCGGCGCCGATCCCGGTTCCGGGCAAAGCGCGCCTACAACGTTGGCGCGATCGCGCGCCGTTGGGATTCCTTGAGGACCACCAGGATGGATGAAGTGATCAAGGCGAAGCGCCAACAACAGAACGCGGGATCACACCTGCGCGCAATTACGATCCGTGGCGCGCGCGAGCACAACCTCAAGAATGTCGACGTCGAGATTCCCCGCGACAAGCTCGTGGTGTTCACCGGCCTGTCCGGCTCCGGCAAATCCTCGCTCGCCTTCGACACCATCTACGCCGAGGGCCAGCGCCGCTACGTCGAGTCGCTCTCGGCCTATGCCCGCCAGTTCCTGGAGATGATG
>NZ_JBFULT010000278.1:0-9780 GCF_054049755.1 Bradyrhizobium sp. P5_C11_2 | reverse complement strand
CAATGGGACCTCCTCTGAGAGTTGATTGGAATGGACGCAGGCGGCCGAGCTACTCCGCCCGCGCCAGCAGCTCGTCCAGCTTTGCAAGGAACTGCTTCCAGCCGGCGTGCGCGCCGCCATAGGCCTGCTTCTGGCTGGGACGGAAGCCCGCTTGCTCCACGCGCAAACGGGTGCCTGCGCCCGCCGGCGTCAGCGTGAAGGTCACCACGCTCTTCAGATCGTAGGCGGCGTCCTCATGCGTGAAATTCCAGGTGTAGGCGAGCATTCGCTGCGGCTCGATGGCGAGGACCTCGCAGTCCAGCACGCCGCCCCATTCGCCGCGAAGATTGAAGCGGTGACCGACGCTTGGCTTGAAGTCGTTCTTCATCAGCCATTCCTCGATCAGGTGAGGCTGCGTCAGCGCGCGCCAGAGCCGCTCCGGCGGAAAGGAGAACTCGCGCTCGATGACCACGGAACGCGTCTCGGTCGCAGCTTCGGTCATTGGTCCATCCTCTTCAGGAGATCGTCGAGGGCATCGAGCCGGTTCTGCCAGAACCCGGCCATCTGGCTGGTCCAGTTGACCAGTGGATTGAGCGCGCCGGGCTGCGCGCTGTAATGGGTCTGCCGTCCTTCATGGCGGTCGCGCACCAGGCCAGCCTGTTTCAGCGCGCCGAGATGTTTCGAGACCGCTGGCTGGGAAACGCCTGATCGCGCCGTCAGTGCCCCGACCGTCTGCTCGCCCTCGCGGCACAGCCGCTCGAAGATCGCCCGCCGGGTCGGATCGGCGAGCGTCCTGAACAGGAGATCGTGGGCGGCGGACATAGAAATCCATAACCAATCAGTTATGGATAACTCATAACCGTAGAGTTATGGGTGTGTCAAGAGCGGTGCGGATCGGTTGGGAGGTGGGCTCCGCGGGCTCCCCTGACCTCTGCCGCTTGCGGGAGAGGTCGCATAGGCGGCCCTTGGCCGCCGTTCTTCAAAAACGCCGATGCTTCGCATCGGCTATGGCGTCGGGTGAGGGCTTTCTCCTCTTGGGGGTTCTTCATTGCGGAGACACCCTCTCCCCAGCCCTCCCCCGCAAGCGGGGGAGGGGGCGCACCCCTTTCGGGGCAACCGAAGTGCCTCAAGGCCGCAGATAGAGATAGCCCTGAGCCTGGAGCTCGGCCAAGCGCACCACGCCGCCTTTTTCCGCGCTGACGAAGCCGGGCAACAGGTCGGTGAGCGCGACGTTCTGCACCTTCATCGTGTTGCCGCAGGCGGCGAGTTCGACGCCGTCCCTGGAGAAGTCGCCCACGCGCTTGCTGACATCGGGATTGGCCTGTGCCGCGTGGAACGCCTTCAGCGCCGGACCGTGGATCACCAGCGCGATCGTCACATAGTCAGGCCCACCGACGCCGTCGATGTGGTTCTGGATGTTGCCGAGCACGAAATTGACCTTCTCGGCATCGCTGAGATGGTAGACGACCTTGAGCTTGTTGCCTGCGCTCGCTTCCGTCGCCGCCTTTGCGCCAGAGGCGCCAAGCGCTGCGCCCAAGGCTGAAACTGCGCTCCACAAGATGTTCCGGCGGTTCATGGCGATCTCCCTCGGCGGCGCCCGACTTTGCCGGACACATATCACTTGTGGCGCAGCGCGGCGAGTTCCTTGCGGTCCGTCACCAGCGAGGTGCATTCGCTGGTGTCGGTGCGGTCGAGGCGAAAAATCCCGTCGTCGGCGCCGGCGACCAGCGATTGCTCGGCATCGTCATCCGGCTTGTTGTTCTGCCAGACCCTAACCCTCGCAAGCCGGACGATCGCCGACTTGTCGTCCTTGGACAGTGCAACGCCGATGCCGCCGCCCTCGCAGTCGACGCCACAGCCGAGACGGACGTCGTTGCCCTCTTTGGCGAATACCGCGTGGTTGCATGAGCCGCTGGAGTCGAAATCGCCCGAGCGGTGGCGATATCTGAAGCCGAGGCGGAAGGAGTTGTGGAGCTCCTTGTCCTCCTTGTCCAATTCCGCCGAGACCAGCAGCTTCATCGAGGCGACCTTCTGCTTCGGATGCCGCGCCAGGTGCGCGGCATCGTAGCGGCGGACGAAGCAGGCATAGGCCTTGCCGCCGGGTGGGCCCGCATACATCCGCGCGTTGAAGGTTTCGGCCTCGGCCTTGCTGGCCTCACGGATGTCGTCGGCCTCTTCGGCCCGGGCGGCACCGACGAAGGCGGCAAGGACAAGCGGAAGCAGGAGGGCAAGCTTCATGATCGCACCGGGCGCGTGAACTGTTGACGGCCGCATCGGAGGACGGTGAGAGCCGACTGGCGGTTAGTCGCAGGCCGAACGCCACGCGTTCAAGTGCCGGTGCCCCGCATTCCCGTGGGCAGCCTCGCGCAAGGTTCCAGCCCTAATCTTTTGGAAGAGGGGGCGTTCGTAAACCCAAAGTTGATGCAAAAGGCTGATGGGGGTCGAACATGTCCGTGGGTCAGAACCTRCCCAACATCACGATCGGCTATTCCCGGGGCCGGCTGCTGATGTTTTTCGGCGTCGGTCTGCTGCTGACGCTGCTCTGTGCTGCGCTCGCATTCATGTGGCAGCAAGGTAAAAACATCACCACGTTCCAGGTCGCCGCCTGCTATGTCGGCGCGGTGTTTTTCGGCCTTACCACCTGCAGGATGCTCTGGAGGTTGACTTCCGCCAGGTCGCCGGTCGTCTTCATCAGCCGCATCGGCATTCGCGACACCAGGCTCGCCGACGAGACCATTGCCTGGAGCTCCGTGCGGAAGATTCTGCTCCGGGAGCAGCGCGTGCAGAAGTTCGTGGTGCTCAAGCTCGATCCCCTTGTCGCCGAGCGATTCTCCGGGGGCTTCCTGAATCGTGCCTTGTCGCTGATGAACAACGCGCTTGGCGCTGACGGCGTGATCGTCAATGCGGGCGGACTGACCATGGACGTCGAAACATTGCTCGAGACCTGCAAGCAATATTGGGGTGCCGGACGACCGCCCTCTTCGGGCCACGCCGTGCCGGAGCCTGAACCGGAGCCCGAGGCCGTCAGCTGAGCGGCGAGGAAGCGCTGGCATCGGGTCAGATGCCGCGCATCGCTGCGGCGGACGAAGCAGGCATAGCCGACATTGCCGGGCGGTCGCGCGAGGCTTAGTCCGCCGTCGGTCCGAGAAGGTTCAATCCGTGCTGCGATTCTGGCTGGGAACTCGGCGCCGATGATTTCTACGACATTGTCGCGGATCATCAATGTGATAGTCTTCACAGACAGTCGAAATTCTGCGTCGTAACCTCGCCCGCCTTTGCAAGTTTGTGGAGTACCCCGCAATGGGCGAAATTCGCAACTTCAGATCGGGAAGCCACGATGACCCGCCGCCACATGGCGGGATGCCTCGTCGTCTCGCCGCGATCATTGTCGGGGACATCGCTTCCTACAGCCGCTTGATGCAGGCCGACGAGGAAGGCACGCATGTTCGCGTCAAGCGCATCGAGCGGGATCTCATCCAGCCCAGCATCGTCGAGCACCATGGAAGTCTGGTGAAGACGACGGGAGACGGCTTCATCGCGATCTTCGACAGTCCCGTCGAGGCCGTTCGCTGCAGCATCGTCATTCAGCAGAATCTCGTCGGCCGCAACGCTTCGCTTCCGAGGGACTCCCGGATCGAATACCGGATTGGCGTCAATCTTGGCGACGTCATCGTGGAGCCGGACGACGTCTATGGCGACGGCGTCAATATCGCCACGCGCATCGAGGGTATCGCCGAACCCGGTCAGGTCTATATCTCCGGCGCGATCTACGAGCAGATCAAGCACAAGGTGGTGTGCGGCTATGAGTCGCTCGGCGACCGCAAGGTCAAGAACATCACCGATCCGGTGCGCATCTATCGGGTGCTGCCGGACGCAGATGCGGTCGGGAGGACGCGAGGCCGGCGCGAGAATACCCTGATCTTCTTTCTGGGCGTCACGCTTCTCGTGATCGCTGCCGGTGTGCTGTGGTATCTGCTGGCGCTGCCGTCGGGCAGGGTGAACGAGCGGGCTGCCGCGCCGACTGTTGCTCCGGTCGCATCACCGAGCCCGCAACCTCCACCGCGAGAGGCAGCGACACAAACGCCGCAGCCGTCTCCTTCATTGGTGGCATCATCTCCATCGCCCGCTCCAGCGCCAAGTGCTCCGGCGGCAAGTGCCCCAGCGCCAAGTGCTTCAGCACCAAGTACTTCAGCGTCAAGTCAAGCGCCAAGCCCGGCGGCGCCGCCGGTCCGCGAACCCGAGATGATCGCCATTCGCGGCGGCAGCTTCGCGATGGGAAGCAACGATGATCCGACCGAACGTCCGGTCCACCAGGTCACGATCAAGCCGTTCTCGATCGGCAAATATCCGGTGACGGTGCAGGAGTGGAACGATTGCGCCGCTGCCAAGGCATGCGGCTTCACCGCCGTCGGCAAGGATAATGCGCCGATCACCAATGTGAGCTGGACCGACGCGAAGCAATATGCCGCCTGGCTCGCCCAGGCGACGAAGAAGCCCTACCGGCTTCCGAGCGAAGCTGAATGGGAGTATGCGGCGCGCGGGGGAACGCAGGGCAAGTATTGGTGGGGCGACAAGCTTCAGCCGGGCATGGCCGGATGCAAGGATTGCGGTGATGTCGCGGCCGAGCAGCCGGCGAAAGTCGGCAGCTTCAAGCCCAATCCATTCGGGCTCTACGACATGGGTGGCGGCGTCGATCAGTGGGTCGAAGATTGCTGGCACAAGACCTATCAGGGCGCGCCCAATGACGGCTCAGCATGGAGCGGTGGGGACTGCAACGCGCACGTCCTGCGCTCGGGTTCCTGGAAGAACGACTCKCGATACGTGCGGGCGTCCAACCGCGACGGTTACGATACCAATGTTCGTTACCCAACACATGGATTCCGTGTCGCGCTCAGTCCTTAACTGCTGGAGTGGATTCGATGCAAATCCTTCGCTGCGTTGCGCTGTCGGCGGTGCTCGCATTGCTCCCGGGCATAGCCTTCTCGCAGGGTAAGACAGCTCCAAAGGACGCAAAGGTATATTTTATCACCCCGTATGACGGGCAAAGGGTGCGCGCCGGATTCCTGGTCCGGTTCGGCTTGCGCAACATGGGCGTGACCCATGCCGGCGACGACTACCAGAATGCCGGCCATCATCATCTGCTGGTCGACGTCAACGACCCCATCGATCCGAAGGAGCCGATCCCGCAGGACAAGTCGCATCTGCATTTCGGCGCGGGGCAGACCGAAACATTTCTCGAGCTTCCACCCGGCACGCACACCCTGCAGCTGGTGCTGGGCGATGCGAAGCACTATCCGTTCGAGCCGCCCGTCGTGTCGGAGAAAATCACCGTACGCGTCAGGCAGCCGCCTCAGCGCGGCAGATGATCACCGCAAGCTGGCGTTGAACTTGTCCAGCGCCGCMGAGCCCGGGCAGAGCGTGTCGGCCTCCAGCGTATTGAGCGGCGTCTCGACCGTGTTGAGATGCTCGTGCAGATCGTCCGCATCGGGGTCGACATAAAGCAGGCCGGTGACGATCTGGCCCTTGGCCGCGTGCTTCTGGAGGAAGGTCATGGCGCCGAGACGGTCGTGCGGATCGTAGTCCGCGTCGATCTTGCGCAGCGCGATCTTGCTGCCGTCGTGCTGCTCGACCATTTGGACCGTGCCCGGCGCATAGTCGACGGCGATCGGATCGCGGCCGACCAGTACGTCGAGCCGGTTCACCGCGTCATTGTGCTCGCGGACATAGTCGAAACTCTTGGTCGAACCGGCGTGGTTGTTGAAGGCGATGCAGGGGCTGATGACGTCGATGAAGGATGCGCCTTTGTGGCCGATCGCGGCCGCGATCAGCGGCACGAGCTGGCTCTTGTCGCCGGAGAATGAGCGCGCGACGAAGGTCGCCCCTAACTGCAACGCGATCGCGACGAGATCGATGGCGTTGTCGGTGTTGGTGACGCCCTTCTTGGATTTGGAGCCGCGGTCGGCGGTCGCCGAGAACTGGCCCTTGGTCAGGCCGTAGACGCCGTTGTTCTCGACGATATAGGTCATGTTGACGCCGCGGCGGATCGAATGCGCGAACTGGCCGAAGCCGATCGAGGCGGAATCGCCGTCGCCGGACACGCCGAGATAGATCAGGTCGCGGTTGGCGAGATTGGCGCCGGTCAGCACCGACGGCATGCGGCCGTGCACGGAGTTGAAGCCGTGCGAATTGCCGAGGAAATAGTCCGGCGTCTTCGACGAGCAGCCGATGCCGGAGATCTTCGCCACCCGGTGCGGCTCGATCGAGAGCTCGTAGCAGGCTTCGATGATCGAGGCCGTGATCGAATCGTGGCCGCAGCCGGCGCACAGCGTCGAGATCTTGCCCTCGTAGTCGCGGTGGGTGTAGCCGAGCTCGTTCTTCTTCAGCCCGGGATGATGGAACTTTGGCTTGGCAATATAGGTCATGACACGGCCTTGCGGAGCGGGGTCACCTTGAGGTGATCCYGGTGGTCGCCAATGGCTTTTGCGATGAAGCGGGCGGTGATCGGCGAACCGTCGTAATGCACGATCGGGACGAGCCGCACCGGGTCGATGCCGTTCTCGTTGACGATGAGCTGGCGGAGCTGGCTGTCACGGTTCTGCTCGACCACGTAGACGAAGTCGTGCTCGGCGAGGAAGCTCGCCACGCTGGAGTGGAACGGGAAGGCGCGGATGCGCAGGCGGTCGAGCTGATGGCCGCGTAGCTCGAGCAATCCGATCGCCTCGTCCATCGCGGGCGAGGTCGAACCGAAATAGATCACGCCGTACTTGGTCGGCCGTTCCGCATTGGCCTGGAGCGGCCGCGGCACCAGATCCTGTGCGGTCTCGAACTTGCGCACCAGACGCTGCATGTTGTCGGCATAGACCGTGCCTTCCTCCGAATAGCGCGCATAGCGGTCGCGCGAGGTGCCACGCGTGAAGTAGGAGCCCTTGGTCGGGTGCGTGCCGGGATAGGTGCGGTACGGGATGCCGTCGCCGTCGACGTCGAGATAACGGCCGAAATCGCGGCCCTCCTCGAGCATCTCCGCGGTCATGACCTTGCCGCGGTCATATTGCCGCGAATCGTCCCACTTCAGCGGGCGGCAGAGGCGGTGGTTCATGCCGATGTCGAGGTCGAGCATCAGGAAGATCGTGGTCTGGAGCCGCTCGGCGAGGTCGAAGGCCGCGGCCGCGAACTCGAACGCCTCGGCGGGATCTTCCGGGAACAGCAGGACGTGCTTGGTGTCGCCATGCGAGGCGTAGGCGCAGGCGATGATGTCGCATTGCTGGGTGCGAGTCGGCATGCCCGTCGAGGGGCCGGCGCGCTGGATGTTCATGATCACGGCCGGAATCTCGGCAAAATATGACAGGCCGATGAACTCCGTCATCAGCGAGATGCCAGGGCCCGAGGTCGCGGTGAAGGCGCGGGCGCCGTTCCAGGACGCGCCGATGACGATGCCGATGGAAGCCAGCTCGTCCTCGCCCTGCACGATGGCGTATTTCGCCTTGCCGGTTTCGGGATCGTGCCGGTACTTCTTGCAGTGGGCGGTGAAGGCCTCGGCCACCGACGATGACGGCGTGATCGGATACCACGCGCACACGGTCGCGCCGCCATAGACGGCGCCGAGCGCAGCCGCGCTGTTGCCCTCGATGAAGATGCGGTCGCCGACCTTGTCGGATTTCTTGACCCGCAGCCCGATCGGGCATTTCAGGTTCTGCAGCGCCCAGTCGCGGCCGAGATGCAGCGCGTGGACGTTGGAGGAGAGCAGCTTCTCCTTGCCCTTGTACTGCTCGCCGATCAGCTGCTCGATCAGCTTCGGATCCATGTCGAGCAGCGCCGAGAGGCTGCCCAGATAGATGATGTTCTTGAACAGCTGGCGCTGGCGCGGATCGGTGTAGGTCGAGTTGGTGATCGCGGTCAGGGGAACGCCGATCACGGTGATGTCGTCGCGGAATTTGGTCGACGGCATCGGCTTGGTGGAATCGTAGAACAGATAGCCGCCAGGCTCGATGCCGGCGACGTCCTTGTCCCAGGTCTGCGGGTTCATCGCCACCATCATGTCGACGCCGCCGCGGGCGCCGAGATGGCCCTCTTCCGTCACCCGCACCTCGTACCAGGTCGGCAGGCCCTGGATGTTGGAGGGGAAGATGTTGCGCGGGGACACCGGCACGCCGTGACGCAGGATCGCGCGCGCGAACATTTCATTGGCGCTGGCCGAGCCCGATCCGTTGACGTTGGCGAAGCGGACGACGAAGTCGTTTACGCTGCTGATCGGCTTTTTGTCGGACATGCTGAACCTGCGTGAGTCATTTCGATCAAATACTTCTGCATGTCCCAGGCTCCGGTGGGACAGCGCTCGGCGCACAGCCCGCAATGCAGGCAGACATCCTCGTCCTTCACCATCACGCGCCCGGTCTTGAGATCAGAGGACACGTAGAGATCCTGGTCGGGATGCGGCGACGGCGCCTTCAGGCGCTGGCGCAGATCGGCTTCCTCGCCATTCTCCGTGAAAGTGATGCAGTCCATCGGGCAGATGTCGACGCAGGCATCGCACTCGATGCAGAGCGAAGTCGAGAACACCGTCTGCACGTCGCAGTTCAGGCAGCGATGGGCTTCGCCGAGCGCGAGCTTGACGTCGTAGCCGAGCTCGACCTCGGTGCGGATGTCCTTCAGCGCGATCACCTTGTCGCGATGCGGCACCTTGAAGCGCTTGTCGACGGAGATATCGTTGTCATAGCTCCATTCGTGGATGCCCATCTTCTGCGAGGAGACATGCACCTCCGGCAGCGGCCGCTCGGTGATGTCCTCGCCCGACAGCAGCTTGTGGATCGACAGCGCGGCGTCATGGCCCTGCGCCACCGCCCAGATGATGTTCTTCGGACCGAACGCGGCGTCGCCGCCGAAGAACACTTTTGGGTTGGTCGAGACGAAGGTCTTGGGGTCGACCTTCGGCATGTGCCATTTGTCGAACTCGATGCCGCAGTCCTGCTCGATCCAGGGGAAGGCGTTCTCCTGGCCGACCGCGACCAGCACGTCGTCGCAGGTGATCGTCTCGTCCGGCTCGCCTGACGGCACCAGGTTGCGACGGCCCTTGGCGTCGTATTCGGCCTTCACCTTCTGGAAGGTGACGCCGATGAGCTTGCCCGCGACATGCTTGAATGCCACGGGCACCATGTAGTTGAGGATCGGAATATCCTCGTGGATCGCGTCCTCCTTCTCCCAGGGCGAGGCCTTCATCTCCTCGAAGCCGGAGCGCACGACCACCTTGACGTTCTCGCCGCCGAGCCGGCGCGCGGTGCGGCAGCAATCCATCGCGGTGTTGCCGCCGCCGAGCACGATCACGCGCTTGCCGATCTTGTCGGTGTGGCCGAACGACACCGAGGACAGCCAGTCGATGCCGATATGGATGTTGGCGGCGGCCTCCTTCCGGCCGGGAATGTCGAGCTCGCGTCCGCGCGGCGCACCGGACCCGACGAAGATCGCGTCGTATTTTTCCGCAAGCAGCGCCTTCATGCTCTCGATGCGATGGCCGCCCTTGAACTCGACGCCGAGGTTGAGGATGTAGCCGGTCTCCTCGTCGATCACCGAATTGGGCAGACGGAATTTCGGGATCTGCGTGCGCATCATGCCGCCGGCTTCGGGATCGCCGTCGAACACCGTGCAGTGATAGCCGAGCGGCGCGAGATCGCGCGCCACCGTCAGCGACGCCGGGCCGCCGCCGACGAATGCAACGCGCTTGCCGTTCTTCGCTGCGGGGCGCGGCAGACGGTGGTTGATGTCGTCCTTGAAGTCGGCGGCGACGCGCTTGAGGCGGCAGATCGCGAC
>NZ_JBFULT010000277.1:0-9864 GCF_054049755.1 Bradyrhizobium sp. P5_C11_2 | reverse complement strand
GCTAAAGCGCGATGAATCGTCATCGCGCTTTAGATTATTGTTTCAGCATGATCGTTTCGGAAAACCGCTGCGCACTTTTCCGAATCATGCTTTCGTCCGCACGCCTTCGGAACGCCAGAATGCGTCCCATTTTGGTGCAGATCGAGCCCCAACTCAGCCTTAATCAAACCCGCGTAATAAGCCCAGCCGCGCCGGCAGTGGGACACATTTGCCGGCCGCGTCGAGCTGGAGGATGGACCCTTGTCAGAAATCGACCCGACCGACCACGCGCTGGCGACCATCGCCAGCATCCTGGAGCACCCCGAGCCCGTCCTCGTCGTCCGTGACACCGCGACCGAGGGCGAGAACGAGATCGAGACAACCGTCGTCGATGAGCACCCGGTTGCCGAGGAGCATCCCGTGGTCGACGAACAGCCGCTGGTGCCGGAGCCGGCCGATGCCGACGGTTACAGCAAGGTCGGCCCCGGGCCGATGGTGGCGATCCGCCTCAAATGGACGGTCCATTGCGGCGACGACGGCCAGTACTACGTGCACGAGACCATCGGCGACCAATCCACGCCCGTGATCAGCGGTCCAATGGCGAGCGAAGCCGCGGTGCATCTCGTCGACGAGCGCGCGGACGAGGCCCATCGGCGCTTCGAGGAGCTGCGCAGCGAGATCGCCGGCCGCAGCTCGCTCGCCGAATTCGAGCGCAAGGGCGAAGCCTAGCCCGCCGTCGGGCCGCATATCTCGTACGCCTCTCCCCGTTGGGGAGAGGCGAACATCGAGCCCCCGCAACTATTTCCGTCCGAGATAATCCTTCTTCACGAGCTCGACGCCTGCGTGCCGCAGCAGGTCGTAGGCCGTCGTCACGTGAAAGAAGAATTGCGGGACGCTGAAGGTCAGCAGCAGCGTCCGCCCGGTGAAGGGCAGCTCGGTGCCGTTCTTCAGCCTGAAGAAGACGTTGCGGTCCGCCGCCGCATCGATCTCGCCGCGCGGCAGGCTCTCGATGAATTCGATCGATGTCGCGATGCGGGCCTGAAGCCCGGCCATGTCGTGCTCCAGCACCGGCAGCGCTACCGGCTCGCGCTCGGCCAGCAAGGCCGGGGCGACCACCGCGTGACGGCAGGCCTCGCCGACCTGCTGTGCCAGGTCGTACATGTTCGGTGACAGGCGCATGCCGAGCAGAATGGCGGGATTGAACTTGCGGGCCTCGGCATGAGCCGAGCCCTTGTCGAGCAGTCCGGACAGATTGCGCAGGTATGGCACGAACAGGCCAACCGAGGCCTCGTACATTGAGATCGGCACGACCGGGCTTCTCCTTCCAATTCCATCTCGCCAGCGGCGGGCATCTGGTTTAAATCCGCACCTGACGGGCTGCACAATGACAGCTTACACAGGGGTGGCAAAGACATGTTCGTTCGAATCCTGGCGGCCTTGGCGGTGGCGTTGCTGGCGAACTTCTCGGCGCATGCGCAGCAAGCTGCGCCCTCGCGCCTCGACGAGATCATCAAGCGCGGCACTTTGCGCGTCGGCATGACCGGCGACTACAAGCCCTTCACCTACCTCGACAAGACCACGCAGCAGTTCAGCGGCTTCGACGTCGACATGGCCGAGGCGCTCGGCAAGGCGCTCGGCGTCAAGGTCGAATTCGTGCCGACGGCCTGGCCGAAGCTGATGAAGGACTTCGAGGCCGACCAGTTCGACATCGCGATGGGCGGCGTCTCGGTCACGCTCGACCGGCAGAAGAAGGGCGTCTTCTCGATGCCGATCATGCGCGAGGGCAAGACGCCGATCGCGCGCTGCGCCGACGTCGGCAAATACCAGACCATCGCCGACATCGACAAGAAGGGCACCCGCGTGATCGTCAATCCCGGCGGCACCAACGAGCGCTTCGCGCGCGCCAACGTCAAGGACGCCGAGATCAACGTCTTCCCCGACAACACCGTGATCTTCGACGAGATCGCCAAGGGCAATGCCGATCTGATGATGACGGATGCCTCCGAGACGCGCTACCAGCAGAAGCAGCATCCCGGCGTGCTCTGCGCGGTGCACCCCGAAAAGCCATTCGACTTCTCCGAGAAGGCCTACTGGCTCCAGCGCGACATGGCGCTGAAGGCCTTTGTCGACCAGTGGCTGCACATCTCGATGGAGGACGGCAGCTACAGGAAGATCTACGCCGCGTGGTTCGACTAGCGGCTCGACCGGCGACCGACCTTGTCCGTCACTCCAGATGCTTGCGAAAGAAGCTCACGGCTGCGTCGTTGAACGTGTCGTGAAACGCTTTCCTGTCGAACCCAGGCGGATCAGTGCACAGGATCGGCGCGGCTTCGGCCAGCTTGGGTGGACATGGCGCAAGAAAGGAGAAGTGCGACGAGTTCGGCACGATCCGGAAGTCGGGGCGCGCGGGAAGCATTTGTTCCAGCGCATCGACTGAAGCGGGCACGACGCCGTCACCGCCCAGCGCCGAACGCCATAAGACAATCGGGATCGTCACATTGGCGAGGCGCTCCCGGTTGAAGAGGCCTTCATAAAGGGGCGGATCCGCCAGCACAGCCGCTCTGATGCGGGGGTCGTGCACGGCCGCTTCAGTTGGGACAAGGCCATCGCGAATGGCTTGGCATTTCGGCGTTGTCGCGCCCTCTCTCTCGCAGAGCGGAGCAAGCGCGCCGAAATCGGGGTTGCCGCCGATCACGACGAGGCCGGTATAGGCGCCGCGCGAGAATCCGAACAGGCCGATCCGCTTGGGGTCGAGAACCGCAGCGTCCGTCCAGGCGCCGAGCATGAAATCGGCAAGCCGCTTCATGTCGGCGGGACGCTCGACCAGCACGGAGAACTCATCGGTCCGGCTGCTGTCCCTGGCGGTATCGCCCGGGTGGTTGATCGCCGCCACCACGAAGCTGGCATCGGCCAGCGCGATCGCTGTATCGACGTGGCCGAGATACGAGCCGCGCCGGCCGTGCGAGACGACGATCAGCGGCAGTCGATTGCCCGCGACCGGACAATCCTTGACGCCCGGCAGCACAACACCGCCGGCCAGCGTGACCTCCGAAGGCGGGGCCGCGCAAGGTGTCCACACCAAGCCTTTGAGCGCGGGCCCGCTGGCGTCCGCGGGCACCTCGAGAAAGCGGAGCCCGGCCGCTTGCACCGCAGTCGCGACCAGACAACAGGCCGCTGTGAGCATCATCAGGCAAGATCGTCGCAGCATGATCAGCGTCTCCGTCAGCGTGCGCCATCGAACACATTCAATCAGCACGGATCGTCCAGGCAAGCCCCTCGCGCCGCCGCACGGCCAAAGCCGCCCAACTGTGGACCGACTTCGGCGCTATTGAACCGGAACCGGAGGGAGGGCGACTCATACGGTGAACGTGATCTAGATCACGTTTTGCGATCGGACCGAGGCGTAGACGTCGGTGCGGGGACCACCTGTTCAGGAGATGGAAATGAGGAAGCTGTTGGCCACGGCCGCGTTCCTTTTGTTGGCGAGCACCGCCGCTCAGGCGCAGTACACCTTCGAATATGGCGGGCGCACCATCCGCATCGATCCGGACCGCGGCACGGTGCAGATTCCCGGCGTCTACGACAACACAGGCCAGGGCAAGGCGAAGAAGGCCAAGAACGACGCCAAGGGGGCCCCGAAAGCGGACCCCCATGCGCCGCAACAAGCGCCGCAACAAGCCAAGGCTGATCCGCAGCAACCGGCCAGTCCCGCGCCGGCACCCGCACCTGTCGCCGCGCCTCCGGCGGCCGAGCAGGCCCCTGTACAGGCTCCCGTGGCCGCGGCGCCTCCTGCCCCGCCGGCGCCTCCGGCTCCCACCGCAAACAATGCTCCGGCCGAAAACGCACTCGTGCCGCCGCCTCAGCTGGCCCCAGCTGCCGCCCCGACGGTGGCCGCGGCACCACCCGCGCCGCCTCCGCCGCCTGCCCCGACAGTGGCTGTGGCACCGCCCGCGCCCCCAGCGCCGCCTCCCGCGCCGGTTCAATCCGCGGCCGTCACCCCCGCCCCCGCAGCGGCGCCCACGCGCGATCTCAACTCACCGCTCGGTATCTGGCTCACCGAGGAGAAGGAAGGCAAAGTCCGCATCGAGCAATGCGGCAACAATCTCTGCGGCTATTCGGTCGACACCAAGTCGAACCAGAACGGCGAGCAGGTCTTGATCAACATGAAGCCCGGCAAGGACCAGAAATGGTCCGGCCGCATCCTCGATCCCAACACCGGCTCGACCTACGATTCCACCATCGCGCTGAAGGGCACGGACCGCCTGCGCGTGCAGGGCTGCGCCTTCGGCGGCATGTTCTGCGGCGGCCAGACCTGGACGCGGGTGAACTAGAGCTAGGTCGGCGAGAGCTGGCGCTTGCGCGTGCCAGCGATCGGCTCGCGGAAGGTGCCGACCTGGGAGAGGGCTTCGACGAAGATCGGCTCCCAGGCCCTGATGTGGTGCCGAAGAAGATTCGTGAGAGCTTCTTCCTTGCCTGCGCTCGCCAGCTCGATGATCCGGAAGTGTTCGGGTGCGGACTCGTTCTGACGAGCGAGGCCCGCGCGCGAATTGATCCCGTAGAGCCGCATCTGGTCGCGCAATCCCATCACCATCTCGGTCAGACGGGGATTTTCGGCCGCGTCCGTCAGCAATCGATGGAAGGTTCGATCCGCCTCGATATAGAGCCCGATATCCTCGGTCTTGACCGCGCGCGCGATGGCTTCAGCCCAAGGATAAAGCGCACTCAGATCCTTGTCCGGCTTGCGCGCGACCAATGACGCGGCATGGAGCTCGAGAACGTCGCGCAGATCGAACAGATTGCGAAGCTCCATCAAGGTGGGCTCGACAACCCTGAAGCCGCGATTGCGGACCGGTTCGATCAGTCCGCTCCGCGACAGCTCCAGCAGCGCTTCCCGCACAGGCGTCGTCGACACACCGAGGCTCGCGGCCAAGGTCGGCACCGAGTACATCGTGCCCGGCATGCTCTGACCAGAAATAATCTCTGCACGCACCTGCTGCACGACCTGCTCGCGCAGATTCTGGTCCATGTCGCCTCCGACTCGCCGCTTGCCGCCCGATCTATCAGCACCGCCCAAAGAATGCACTTGACAGGAAGGTGTCATCGTCGAAGCATGTAGCGCGTTACTGTAATGCACTACCATTGGGCTGTCTATGGCGGAACGCTATCCCGGCTATTGCACTCTTTGCCGTTCGCGGTGCGGTTCGATGACCGTGGTCGAGAACGGCCGCATGGTCGCCGTGGAGAACCTGCCGGGGCATCCGACCGGCGGAGCCCTGTGTTCGAAAGGCCGCGCTGCGCCCGAAATGGTGCATAGCCCGCGCCGCCTGACCCACCCTCTCCGCCGCACCGCGCCGCGCGATGCCGCAGACCCGGGTTGGGTTGAGATTTCATGGGACGAAGCCCTCGACGAGATTGCCGGGAAGCTCGGCCAGATCCGCGGCACGTCGGGAGCGGAAGCGGTCGCCTTCGCCGTCACGACGCCGAGCGGCACCCCCATGGTCGACAGCTTCGAATGGGTCGAGCGGTTCATCAGATGCTTCGGCAGCCCTAACCTGATCTACGCAGTCGAGGTCTGCGGCTGGCACAAGGATTTTGCCCACGCCTTGACGTTCGGTCGCGGGATCGGCTTTCCGGATTATGACAGGGCCGAAACCATCGTGCTCTGGGGACACAATCCGGCGCGGACATGGCTTGCGCAGGCAACCCGCGTCGCAGACGCGCGTCGTCGAGGGGCACGCGTGGCCGTGGTCGACCCCAAGCCCRACGGATCGGGACAGCAGGCCGACCTATGGCTGCGCATTCGTCCGGGGGCCGACGGCGCTCTCGCAATGGCGGCGATCCGGCATCTCATTTCGACAAACTCGTTGGATGCGGCCTTCGTGACGCGCTGGACGAACGCGCCATTCCTGGTCAACACGCATTCTGGCGGCTTGGTGCGGGCCAGCGATCTGTGGCCGGATCAACCGCCGGAAGCCTTCGTTACCCTGGATCGATACGGTCAAGCGCGTGCCCACGACCCGCGTGTCGAGCTCCTTGATCCCGAGAACTGCCGGCTGGACGCCAAAGCCACGCTCGATGGCCTGGACGGATATGCGATCCCTGCGGCGACCGCATTTTCCCTGCTCGCCGCGGAGGCCGCGTCGTACACGATCTCTCGCGTCGCCGAGACCACCTGGCTCGACGAATCCAAGGTCGCAGCGTTTTGCGCGCTGTTCGAGAACAGTCCGAAGCTCGCCTATCACTCCTGGACGGGCGTCGGTCAGCACACGAACGCGACCGCCACGGAGCGTGCCATCGCAACTCTCTACGCTCTCACCGGTGCGTGCGACAGGCCGGGCGGGAATGTCTGGCAGGTCCCGCCGCCGACACGTTCGGTGAACGACTACAGCCTGTTGCCGGCGGAGCAAAAAGCGAAAGCTCTCGGCCTAGACGAACTGCCGCTCGGACCGCCGAGCCGCGGATGGATCACGGCGCGGGACTTCAGCCGCGCGGTGCTCAGAGGGGAGCCCTATCGCGTCCGCACGCTGATGAGTTTCGGCACGAACTTCGTGGTGTCGCAGGGACATTCCTCGCGCAATCGCGAGGCGCTGCGTGCGCTCGATTTCCACGTGCATGTCGACATGTTCATGAACCCGACGTCCGAGAATGCCGACATCGTGCTCCCGGCCAGCATGCCCTGGGAAAGAGATGCACTGAAGATCGGCTTCGAGATCACGCAGGAGGCCGTCGAAACGATCCAGTTCCGGCCGCAGATGCTGGCTCGGCTCGGCGAATGCAAGGCGGACTACGAGATCGTCGCGGAATTGGCGCTGCGATTGGGGATGGCGGAGGAATTCTTCGGCGGCGACATCCGCGCCGGCTGGAATCATCAATTGGCTCCTCTCGGCATAACCGTCGAGCAATTGCGCCACCATCCCGAGGGCAAGCGCTTTCCGCAGCCGTTCCGTCATGAAAAATACGCTGAGGGAAGCAGCGATGGAACGATCGCGGGATTCGCGACGCCAACGCGGCGCGTGGAGATCTATTCCGAGCTGATGCTTGGTCATGGCTATCCGCCGTTGGCGAACCATGTCGAGCCGGCCGACGGTCCGATGACCGCGCGCGAGTATTTTCCGCTGGTGCTGACCACGGCGAAGAGCGGCTGGTTCGTCCACAGTGCGCATCGGCACGTGGCGTCGCTGCGCAAGAAATCGCCGGATCCGGCCGTGGAGATCAGCAAGACCCTCGCCGCACAGCGCCGGCTCGAAGACGGCGATTGGGCGATCGTTCAGACCCCTTACGGCCAGGTCCGCCTCCGAGTCCGCCTGAACGAATTTCTCGACGACCGTGTCGTCCTGGCCGAGTTCGGCTGGTGGGAGGATTGTCCGCCGCTGGGACGGAACACCACGCCGCCGTCAGGCTTCGCGACCTCGAACATGAACGACGCCCTGAGCGACGCGTCGCGCGATCCGGTCAGCGGCTCGGTGCCTCTGCGCGCCACGATCTGCGACATTCGTCGCGACCAGGCTGCGAACCGCGGACGCTGGACGGGGCGGCGCGTCTTCTCGGTCGCAGGGATTCGCCGCGAGGCCGACGACGTCGTCGCGATCGATCTCGCTCCGCAGGACGACGATGCGCTGCCTTCGTATCGGCCGGGACAGCATGTCCTGCTGAGCCTGCCGGGCGTGGACATCGCTCGTGCCTACTCCTTGATCGGAACAGCTGCCGAGAACATGCTTTCCATCGCCGTCAAGAAGCAGCCATCCAACGCCGGGGATTCGGCGGGCGGCTGCCTTCATCTTTCGGAACATGTCCATCGCCTCGCGATTGGCGACGAGGTCCACCTCCAGGCCCCCGGCGGGATATTCAACCCGCCTCTGCAGGGCAATCGGCCTCTCGTCTTTCTCGCCGCCGGCATCGGCATCACGCCGTTCATGAGTCACCTGGAGGCGCTGCCGGCCCTTGCCCCGGCCGAGCGGGTCACCGAAATTCTGATGCTCCACGCTTGCCGCAACGGACGTGAACATCCTTTCGCAACGCGACTCCGGGAGCTCGAGACGCAGCTGCCGGAACTCAAGCTCGTGACGGCATTCACGGCACCGCAACCTGCCGACCGGTTGCATGAGGATTACGACTACGCCGGCCGGCTAGACTTGTCCGCGATCGATCCGCTGCTTTCCCGCAATCCCCTCGCCTATGTCTGCGGATCGCCGGACTTCACGTCCTCGATGACGGCGCGGCTCGTCGAGCGCGGCATTCCCCGGTTCGACATCTTTGCGGAAGCCTTCGCATCGCCGCCGGAAGTCCCATCCATGCTGAAACCCCAGACGGTTCATCTCGCCGGCAGCGGCAAGAGCTTCCTCTGGTCGCCCGAACTGGGCACGCTTCTCGATGCGGCGCATGCGGCGGGAGTGCAGCTTCCCAGCGGCTGCCGCGTCGGCCAGTGCGAAAGCTGCGCCATGCGCATTGTCGACGGCCGCGTGGCACGGCTCGGCGGCGACGACGGTTCGGCCGAACATTGCCTCACATGCCAGGCGGTACCGCTCACCGAGCTCACGCTCGCACTCTGACCGCTCGCCACGACTTTCGACCACGATCACTGCCAAAAAGGGGGCTGATAATGACGACTGTTTCCGGAGATTCTCTCACGGAGAACGCACCGACCGAGGCCAATCTGCTGGCGAGGTTCGCACAACGCCTCGTCATCTTCTCCGAGCGCTGGTTTCCGGATGCATATGTCTTCGTCCTCATCGCGGTGATTGCGATCGCGATCGGCACCATCGCGCATGGCGGCTCCCCGCTCGCGGTCAGCCGCGCTTTTGGAGACGGCTTCTGGAACCTCATTCCGTTCACGATGCAGATGGCTCTGGTTGCGATCGGAGGCTACGTGGTCGCCATGTCGCCGCCGGTCGCGGCAGCACTGCGGCGGTTGGCAGCGATACCGTCCACCGGACGCGGTGCGGTGGTATTTGTCGGGGTCCTGAGCATTCTGCTGTCGCTGGTCAACTGGGGGCTAAGCCTCATCTTCTCCGGTCTGCTGGTGCGCGAAATCGCCCGACGCAGGGACATCAAGCTCGACTATCGCGCGGCCGGCGCGGCCGGCTATCTCGGTCTCGGCTGCGGCTTCACGCTCGGTATCACCTCGTCGGCCGCGCAGCTTCAGGCCAACGCCGCCAGCATTCCAAGCTCGCTGCTGCCCATCACCGGAATCATCGGGTTTTCCGAGACGATCCTGACCTGGCAAAATCTGCTGACCACCGTCCTGGTGACAGTCCTCTCCGCCGTCATCTGCTACCTGACCGCGCCGAACACCGCGCAGACCAAGACCGCGGAGGACCTCGGAGTGTCGCTGGAGGACGACACGATCAAGCCCAAGGCCCCCACCCGGCCCGGCGACTTCCTCGAATTCAGCCCGATCCTGACGATCCTGATTGTCGTCCTCGCCCTTGGCTGGCTGTGGCAGACCTTCCAGTCGGGCAATCCGCTGATCACGCTGTCAGGTCTGAATACCTACAACTTCGTGTTCCTGATCCTCGGCATCCTGCTGCACTGGCGCCCCCGGGGTCTTCTCGAGGCCTTCTCCAAGGCGATGCCGAGCGTGTCGGGCGTGCTCCTGCAGTTTCCGTTCTACGCGGGTATCGCCCAGATGCTCACCAAGGTGCCGAACGCCAAAGGCGTGACGCTGTCGGACACGATTGCACACTGGTTCGTCGATGCTTCCGCCAGCACGACCGCCTTCTCCTTTCTGGTCGGCATCTATTCTGCGGTCCTGGGATTCTTCATTCCATCGGCAGGCGGCAAATGGATCATCGAAGCTCCCTACATCATGAAGGCTGCGAACGCCGTCGGGGCACATCTTGGATGGACCGTCATGGTCTACAACATCGCTGAAACGCTGCCGAACTT
>NZ_JBFULT010000276.1:0-9866 GCF_054049755.1 Bradyrhizobium sp. P5_C11_2 | reverse complement strand
GTTCTTGTTGTTGTCGAGCGTGTTGTAGGTCAGCGTGTAGCCGAGCGCCGAGGTCAGGGTCTTGCCGTTCGAGAGCTCCTTGCGCACCGGCAGCGAGGCTTCGCCGTCGCTGTAGCAACCAAGGCCGTTGGTCGAGCTCAGATCCGGGACGCCGCCATTGGCATTGACGAAGGCCGGGCTCGGGTTGAAGGCCGACGATCCAATGTTGTTGTTACAGTTCGCCAGGTAGAACGGCAGCGTGATTTCCTGCTGGTAGACCGAGTAGCGCAGCTGGAGCGCCAGATCTTCACGCAAGGAGAAGCCGAGGCGCGGGCTGAAGCCCAGCGTCTTGGTGCCGTAGGAGATGTAGCTGTTGGACAGCTGCTGGCGCTGATAGAGGTCGAGGCCCAGCGCGACGCGGTAGTCGAGCAGATACGGCTCGACGAACGACAGCGAATAGCCGCGCGCATACTGGCCGTAGGTCACCGACGCCTTGGCGAACAGGCCGCGGCCCAGCAGGTTGCGCTCGGAGACCGAGACTTCGGCGAGCGCACCGTCCGTGGTGGAGTAGCCGCCCGAGATCGAGAAGTCGCCGGTCGACTTCTCTTCGAGATCGACGATCAGGATCACGCGGTCGCTGGAGGAGCCCGGCTCCGTCGTGATCTTCACGGTCTTGAAGTAGTCGAGGTTCTTCAGCCGGCGCTCGGCACGGTCGACCAGCGCGCGGTTGTAGGCGTCGCCCTCGGAGATGTCGAATTCGCGGCGGATGACGTAGTCGCGGGTGCGGCTGTTGCCGCGGATGTTGATGCGCTCGATATAGGTGCGCGGGCCCTCGTCGATATTGAAGACCACGTTGACGGTGTGCGCTTCGAAGTTGCGGTCACCGCCCGGGCGGACCACGGCGAAGGCAAAGCCGCGGCGCGAGGCCTCGATCTGCATCTCCTCGACCGACTTCTCGACCGATTCGACGTTGTAGAGCGAACCGACATTGACGCGCGAATAGGCGCGCATCGACGTGGGGTCGAAGTTCGGAATGCTGGAGCGGAAGTCGACGGCGCCGACGCGGTACTGCTGGCCCTCCTCGATCTTGAAGGTGACGAGGAAGCCCTTCTTCTCCGGATCGTATTCGGTGAGCGCGGCCACGACCTGGACGTCGGCGAAGCCGTTCTTGAGATAGAAGCGCCGGATCAGGTCGCGGTCGGCCTCGACCCGATCGGGATCGTAGATGTCGCTGCTGGCGAGGAAGCTCAGCAGATTCGATTCGTGCGTCTTGATGATGTCCCGGAGCCGGTAGGACGAGAACGCATTGTTGCCGATGAACTCGATCGACTTGACGCCGGTCTTGGAGCCCTCCTCGACTGTGAAGATGAGATCGACGCGGTTGTTCGGCTGCTCGATGATCTCGGGCGTCACACGGACGTCGTAGCGGCCGGAACGGCGATAGATTTCGGCGATTCGCAGCGTGTCGGACTGCACCATGGCGCGGGAGAAGGTGCCGCGCGCCTTGGACTGGACCTCGGCGGTGAGCTGCTCGTCCTTGATCTTCTTGTTGCCCTCGAAGGCAATGCGCCCGATCACCGGGTTTTCCACCACGGAGACGATGATCTGGCCGCCGGGGCCGCGATTGATCTTCACGTCCTGGAACAGGCCGGTCTCGATCAGCGCCTTCAGGCCGTCATCGATGGCGGCCTGGTCAAGGCGGCCGCCCGGACCCGGCTTGAAATAGGAGCGGATCGTCTCCACCTCGACACGGCGGTTTCCTTCGACGGAAATCCCCTGGACGCTCTGAGCAAGCGCAGACGAAGAAGACACAAAAACAGCCCCGACCGGGGCAACCACCGGCGCGCCGAACATGATCAGGGTGGCAAGCAAGCCGCCCCGGAGTCGCAGTCCAAACTTCATGCGCAACGCGCCCTTATCATTCCGCACCAGACCCAACCCCAAGGCCAGTCTGGAGATTCCCCAAGTTCAAGCCGCTTGTAGCTAATTTCCCCGACGCCGCAAACGGCCCAGCGCGCCGCAATTTCAATTTCAATCCAAGACGTTGCTGATCAGCAACGTCACAAAAAAGCCCCTATCAGGACGCCGCCATTCGGAGGATGTCGTTGTAGGTCGCGAACACCATCAGCATCAGCACCAAACCCAGCCCGATTCGGAACCCCATCTCCTGGGTCCGCTCGGACAGCGGCCGTCCCCGCGCCACCTCTGCCGCATAGAACATAAGGTGACCGCCATCCAGCAGCGGGATCGGGAACAGATTCAGCAGGCCGATCGAGACCGACAGCACGGCACACAGGTTGATGACGAACTGGAACCCGGCGCTGGCCGCCTGCCCCGACATCTTCGCGATTCCGAGAACGCCGCTGACCTCCCCGGGATTGCCATTTCCGACGAACAGCGAGCCGAGGAACTTGAAGGTGCTGGTGATGATGAACCAGACCTGCTCGACCCCGATCTTGAGCGCCTCGCCAACGCCGACCGGCGCGGTCGAGGCCTCACCGGCCTGGGACTTGTGCTCGACCCCGAGCACGCCGAGGCGATGGCTGTTGCCGAACGGGTCCTTGCGCTCCAGCAGCGCCGGCGTCGCGGTCAGCGAAACGATCGCGCCGTCGCGCTTCACCTGGAAGGCAAGCGCCGAACCGGCGTTCATCGCAACGATTCGCTGCATGTCGGCGAAGCTCTCGATCGGCTTGCCGTCGATCTGCACGACGATGTCTCCGACCTTGAAGCCGGCCGTGGCGGCGGCGCCATCGGCGACGACGCCGTCCACGCGCGCGATCGTGCTCGGCTTGCCGTAATACAGCGCCATGCCCGCGAAGATCAGCGCGCCGAGAATGAAATTGGCGATCGGTCCGGCTGCGACGATGGCCGCGCGCGGGCCGACCTTCTTGTGGTGGAAGCTGCCGGCGCGCTCCTCGGCCGTCATGGCCGCAAGCGTCTCGGGCGATGGCGTCGAGGCCTCGCTCTCGTCGCCGAAGAACTTGACGTAGCCGCCGAGCGGGATCGCCGAGATCTTCCAGCGGGTGCCATGGCGGTCGTTGAAACCGACCAGCTCAGGTCCGAACCCGAGCGAAAAGGTTAACACCCGAACGCCCGCCCAGCGCGCGACCAGAAAATGGCCGAGTTCGTGGAAGAACACGACGATGGTCAGGACGAACAGGAAGGGGACCGCGTAGCCGAGGAGCCCATGGCTCAACGTATTGAAAATATGGACAAAAAAGTCGATCATCGATATCCCTCATCCAGCGCCGCAAGGCCCTGGCCCCGAACCATCTAGGATGCCTTTAAGGCAATTTGAGGCAATAGGGCGGCAGCTCTATTTCGCGCAACATGGTCAACAGAGATTGCATCGTCGGCGGAGGTCAAAGGCGCCTGGTTCCCGGTGCGGATCCAGTCCTCCAGCGTCGCCTCCACCAGCCGCGCAATCGCGCCGAAGCGGATCTTGCCGGCGATGAAGGCGGCCACGGCGACCTCGTTGGCGGCGTTGTAGACGGTGGTCGCCCCCTTCCCCGTCCGCAGCGAATCGTAGGCGAGGCGAAGCCCGGGGAACCGCTCGAAATCCGGCGCCTCGAAGGTCAATTGGCCAATCTTGGCCAGGTCGAGCTTGGCCGCCGGCCCCTTGATGCGGTCGGGCCAGCCGAGGCAGTGCGCGATCGGCGTGCGCATGTCGGGCGCGCCGAGCTGGGCCACCACCGAGCGATCGGAAAACTCGACCATGCCGTGGATGATCGACTGCGGATGAACCAGCACGTCGATCTCGTCGGGCGAGAGCGCGAACAGATAGGACGCCTCGATCACCTCGAGCCCCTTGTTCATCATCGAGGCGGAATCGATCGTGATCTTCTGGCCCATGCTCCAGTTCGGATGCTTCAGCGCCTGGGCGAGCGTGGCCTGCTCGATGTCGGCGCTCTTCCAGGTCCGGAACGGCCCGCCCGAGGCGGTGATGATGACGCGGACCAGCTCGTCGCGATTGCCTGAGCTGAGCGCCTGGAACAGCGCGTTGTGCTCGGAATCGGCCGGCAGGATGCAGGCCCCCGCCTTCGCTGCGCGCTGCATGAAGAAGTCGCCGGCGCAGACCAGGCACTCCTTGTTGGCCAGCGCGACATGCGCGCCGCGATCGACCGCAGCCAATGCCGGCTTCAGTCCGGCAGCGCCGCTGACCGCGGCCATCACCCAGTCGGCCGGCCGCGCCGCGGCCTCGATCACCGCGCTTTCGCCGGCGCCGCATTCGGTGCTCGTTCCCGCAAGCGCGGCCTTGAGCTCGGCGAACTTGGAGGTGTCGGCGATGGCGACGAAGCGCGCGGAAAATTCCTTGGCGAGCTTGGCCAGCGCCTCGACATTGCTGTTCGCCGTCAACGCCTCGACGCGATAGCGCTCGGGAGAAGCGCGCAGCAGATCCATCGTGCTGTCGCCGATCGAGCCGGTGGCGCCGAGGACCGTGACGCTGCGGACGCTCGACGCCGCAGCCTTGTTGTTACGCAATGGGACCGCGCTCATATCCTCACCAAACCATAAGACCGCTTCCGGCGCTATGCACACCATGGCGGAGAAAGCCGATAATCCATGCCACCAGGATGGCAGCGACAAAACCGTCCAGGCGGTCCATAAGCCCGCCATGGCCGGGAATTAAGTGACTGGAATCCTTGACTCCGAAGCGCCGCTTGACCGCGGATTCGAACAGATCGCCGAACGCCGACACCACCGACAGGATGGCGCTGACGAGGAGCAGCGGAGCCGCCTTTCCGAGCCCGCAAGCGGCAAAGCCTGCCGCAACCGCAAGGCTCGCGGCAAAGCCGCCGAACGCCCCGGCCCAGGTCTTCTTCGGGCTGACGCGCGGCCACAGCTTGGGTCCGCCAATGCCGCGGCCCGCGAAATAACCGCCGATGTCGGTCGCCCACACCACGAGCAGCACGAACATCAACGCGGCGAAGCCGTTCACGGGATCCTGCCGCACCAGGATCGAGGCCAGCAGCGCCGCCGATGCATAGGCAAAGCCCGCAGCGGCCCAGAGAAACTTGCTCCTCGCAAGCAGCGCAACGATCGCGCCGCCGATCAGGCCGGTGATGACCGCGGCCTTGAGCGCGCCGAAGGCAACGCAGAATCCCATGATGGCGAGGACCGTCGTCCCGGAGGCGGTCAGCGCCACCGACCCCGCCCCCACCACCATGAGCCATTCCGCGAACAGTCCGATCGACACCAGCGTGACGAGAAACGCCCACAGCCAGCCGCCGGCATAAGCGAGTGCGATGGCGAGCGGCGCCAGCACGGCTGCCGCGGCCACCCGCATCACGAAATTGCTCGAGGCCGGCTGGGTGCCCGCCGGTGCTGCGTCGGGTTCGCTCACGAGGCGGTTTTCGCGACCAGGCCGCCGAAACGGCGCTCGCGTCTGGCAAATTCGGCGATCGCGCCTTCGAGTGCCGCCTTGTCGAAATCGGGCCAGTGGATCGGCACGAACACGAACTCGCTATAGGCGGCCTGCCACATCAGGAAATTGGACAGACGCTGCTCGCCCGAGGTGCGGATGATGAGGTCGGGATCGGGAATGTCGGGCGCGTCGAGATGGGCCCCCAACGTCTCGGCATCGATCGTGTCCGGATCGCGCTTGCCCTCCGCCACTTCGCGCGCGAGCTTCTGCGCCGCCTTCGCGATCTCCTGCCGCGAGCCGTAGTTGAAGGCGACGACGAGCGTGAGGCGCGTGTTGTCGCGCGTCAGTTCCTCGGCCTCGTTCAAGAGCGCGCAGATGTCGCCCTCGAGCCCGTCCCGCTCGCCGATGATGCGCACCTTGACGCCGTCGCGATGCAGGGTCGCGAGATCGTTGCGGATGAAGCGCCGAAGCAGGCCGAACAGATCGCCGATCTCGCTCGCCGGGCGCGACCAGTTTTCCGAGCTGAAGGAGAAGATGGTGAGGTAACGGATGCCGAGTTCGTGCGACGCGCGGACCACGCGGCGCAGGGCCTCCACGCCGCGGCGATGGCCTTCGGCCCGCGGCAGGCCGCGCGCGGCCGCCCAACGCCCGTTGCCATCCATGATGATGGCGACGTGCGCGGGCGCGTCGGACCGGTCGGGTCCTTCCGTGGCTGGCGCGGCGGCGTTGGACATGGAAGACGCTCTAGACGGTGAGGATTTCTTTTTCCTTGGCGGCCAGCAACTGGTCGATCTCGGCGATCGTGCTGTCGGTCGCCTTCTGCACGTCGCCGGCGAGACGCTCCTGGTCGTCCTCGGACATCTCGTGATTCTTTTCGAGCTTCTTGAGGACATCGAGGCCGTCGCGGCGGACATGGCGCGTGGCGACCTTGGCGGCTTCCGCATATTTGTGCGCGACCTTGACCAGTTCCTTGCGCCGCTCCTCGTTGAGCTCGGGAATGCGCAGCCGCAGCACCTGGCCTTCGGTCGCAGGCGACAGGCCGAGATTGGAATCGACGATCGCCTTCTCGACCGGCTTGACCATCGACTTGTCCCAGACCTGCACCGAAATCAGCCGCGGCTCCGGCACGCTGACGGTGGCGAGCTGATTGAGCGGCATATGGCTGCCATAGGCCTCGACCTGGACCGGGTCCAGCATCGATGCGGAGGCGCGCCCCGTGCGCAGGCCACCGAGCTCGTGCTTGAGGGACTGGACGGCGCCCTGCATGCGGCGCTTCACTTCGTTGATGTCGAAAGTACCCGTGGCCATCACGTTTCTCCTTCAAATCCCGGCCAAAATCCCAGCCAAAATCCCAGCGACGTCTCCGCGCCCGCTATGGCGCGACCGATGAGCCGTCAGCCCGCGACGATGGTTCCGTGGCCGCCGCCACGCAGAATTGCGCCGATCGAACCCGGCTCCGCGATCGAGAACACGATGATAGGCAGCGACGTCTCGCGGGCAAGCGCGAAGGCGGTCGCATCCATCACCTTGTAGCCCCCCTCGATGGCCTGTGAATGCGTCAGCCGGTCGAAGCGCTTGGCGGTCGGATCCTTCTTCGGGTCGGCCGAGTAGACGCCGTCGACATTGGTCGCCTTCAGGACCGCCTGGGCGCCGATCTCGGCGGCGCGCAGCACCGCGGTCGTGTCCGTGGTGAAGAACGGATTGCCGGTTCCGCCACCGAGCAGCACGATTCGGCCCTCGGCGAGATATTTGTGTGCCGCGGTGCGGGTAAACAATTCGGAAATCTCGGGCATGACGAAGGCCGACAGCGCGCGTGCCGGTGTGCCCTTGCGCTCGATCGCCGACTCCAGCGCGAGGCAGTTCATCACGGTGGCGAGCATGCCCATGGTATCGCCGGTCGGGCGCGACACGCCACGGGAGGAGACCTCGACGCCGCGCACGATATTGCCGCCGCCGATCACGACGGCAATCTCGGTGCCGAGATGACGGGCGGCGATCAGATCGTCCGCGACCCGGTCGATGGTCGGTTGATCGATGCCAAACCCCTGCTGTCCCGCGAGATATTCGCCGGACAGCTTGATCACGACGCGACGATAGACCGGATCAGACATGAGCACTTTCCTCGTCCGGGCGCCGCTTCCGGCGGCACGCCGGAAGGAACGTTCCGGCGCTTACTTCTTGCCGCTGGCGGCAGCGACTTCGGCCGCGAAGTCGCTTTCCTGCTTCTCGATTCCCTCACCGAGAGCATAGCGCACAAAGCCCGCAATTTTCACGGGGCCGCCGACCTTGCCCTCGGCCTCCTTCACCGCCTGCGCCACCGACTTGCCGGTGTCGTGGATGAAGGCCTGCTCGAGCAGGCAGACTTCCTTGTAATAGGTCTTCAGGCCGGACTCGACGATCTTCTCGATCACGTTCTCGGGCTTGCCCTGCTGGCGATATTTGTCGGCGAGCACGTCCTTCTCGCGCTTGACGGTCGCCGGATCGAGGCCGGACGGCTCGAGCGCGAGCGGGTTGGCGGCCGCGACATGCATCGCGATCTGACGGCCGAGCGCGGCGAGCTCGTCGGCCTTGCCGGGCGATTCCAGCGCCACGATCACGCCCATCTTGCCGGCGCCCTCGACGACCGCGCCATGGACGTAGCTCGACACCACGCCCTGGCCGACTTCAAGCAAAGCGGCGCGGCGCAGCGTCATGTTCTCGCCGATGGTGGCGATCGCGTCATTGATTGCGGCTTCGACCGTGACGTCGCCGACCTTGGCAGCCTTGATCTTCTCGACATCGGCGCCGACGTCGAACGCGACCTGGGCGATCATCTTGACCAGGCCCTGGAACTGGCCGTTGCGCGCCACGAAGTCGGTCTCGGAGTTGACCTCGACCACGACACCCTTGGTGCCCTTGGTGAGCGCGCCGATCAGGCCCTCGGCCGCGACGCGGCCCGACTTCTTGGCGGCCTTGGACAGGCCCTTCTTGCGCAGCCAGTCCTGCGCCGCTTCCATGTCGCCGCTGGTCTCGGTGAGCGCGGCCTTGCAGTCCATCATGCCCGCGCCGGTCGACTCGCGCAGGTCCTTGACCATCGCAGCTGTGATCGTTGCCATCGTTGAAAATCCTTTTTGCCTGCCGGTTTGCCGCGGCGTGGCATCGAGGCGCCCGCCGCGGTCCATCTCAGGAATTCGCGTCAACTGAAATGGTGGCCGGACGCCGTCCGGCCAACCCGTCTCGCTCTTTTGACTATTCCGCTTCCGCGGTCAGCGCCTTGGCCTTGGCGACCCATGCGTCCGCACGGCTCGGCAGACCGACTTCTTCGCCGATCTTGTGCGCGGTGTCGTGGTCGAGTTCGGCGAGCTGCCAGAAGTGGAAGATGCCGAGGTCGTTGAACTTCTTCTCGATCGCACCCGACACGCCCGGGAGCTTCTTGAGATCGTCGGCAGTGCCGCGCGGACCGGCAAGGCCCTGGAAGCCGCTGGTCGAGGGCGGCGGCAGATCTTCGACGACCGGACGAGCCGAGGCGCCGACATCGATGCCCGAATCGCCCTGGGCGCGCGAGATGCCGTCGATCGCCGCACGCGCGACCAGGTCGCAATAGAGCGAGATCGCACGGCCGGCGTCGTCATTGCCCGGCACCACATAGGTGATGCCCTTCGGATCCGAATTGGTGTCGACGATCGCCGCAACCGGGATGTTGAGCCGCTGGGCTTCCTGGATCGCGATGTCTTCCTTGTTGGTGTCGATCACGAAGATCAGGTCGGGCAGACCGCCCATGTCCTTGATGCCGCCGAGCGAGCGGTCGAGCTTGTCGCGCTCGCGCTGGAGCGTCAGGCGCTCCTTCTTCGTGTAGGAGTTGGCTTCGCCGCCAGCCAGAACCTCGTCGAGATGACGCAGGCGCTTGATCGAGGCGGAGATCGTCTTCCAGTTGGTCAGCGTGCCGCCGAGCCAGCGCGAATTGACGAAATACTGCGCGCAGCGCTTGGCCGCATCGGCCACGCCGTCCTGGGCCTGGCGCTTGGTGCCGACGAACAGGATGCGGCCGCCCTTGGCGACGGTGTCGCTGACCGCCTGCAAGGCCGTGTGCAGCAGCGGCACGGTCTGCGCGAGGTCGACGATGTGGATGTTGTTGCGGGCGCCGAAAATGAACGGTGCCATCTTCGGATTCCAGCGGTGGGACTGGTGACCAAAGTGCACGCCAGCTTCGAGCAGCTGACGCATAGTGAAATCGGGTAGCGCCATAGAACTAATTCTCCGGTTGGTTCCTCCGGAAACGTGTGAGCAAGACGGAGCGTTCTCGCCCCGGCTGCCACCGGACGGCCTTGTGAGCCATGTTTCCGTGTGAGATGGCGCGCTGTATAGCGCCATTTCAGCCAGAAGCAAGGAAATAAGGGCCTTTCGGGGGCATTTTCACTGCCCTGCCCCCGGCCCATTTTCCCGTGGTCCTACGCCCCCCGCCTAGCACTTCGGCTTGTCGGGCGGGCATTTCTTCGCCGCAGGCGCCGGCGCAGCCGGCCGTGGCGGCGGGGCGGCCGGACGC
>NZ_JBFULT010000275.1:0-9885 GCF_054049755.1 Bradyrhizobium sp. P5_C11_2 | reverse complement strand
CTCTGGAATACTGGATCGCCCGGTCAAGCCGGGCGATGACAGCGAGGTTGTGGCGAACGATTGCCGTAGTCGCACTCGTCCTCGCCTTCGTCCTCCCCGCCTCGGCCGACGTCGCCGTACCGCAACTCACCGGCCGCGTGGTCGACCAGACCGGCACGCTCTCCAGCAGCGATATCGCCGCGCTGACGCAGAAGCTGCGCGACTTCGAGACGCGGAAGGGCAGCCAGGTCGCCGTGCTGATCGTGCCGACGACGCAGCCGGAGACGATCGAGCAGTTCTCGATCCGCGTCGCGGAGGCCTGGAAGATCGGGCGCAAGAAGGTCGATGACGGCGCGATCCTGGTGGTGGCCAGGAACGACCGGCATTTGCGCATCGAGGTCGGCTATGGCCTCGAAGGCGCGTTGACCGACGTGACCTCGYGGCGGATCATCGACGAGGTCATCACGCCGAAGTTCAGGACCGGCGATTTCGCCGGCGGCATCGCCGATGGCGTCGATCGCATGATCCGCGTCATCGACGGCGAGCCGTTGCCGATTCCCTCGCCCAGCGTGAATTTCGGCAATCTGGACGACCTCGCACCGCTCTTCATCGTGACGCTGTTCGTCTCGCTGGGGGTGGGCGGGTTCTTCCGTGCCGTCCTCGGTCGGCTGCTCGGATCATTGGTGACCGGAGGAATCATTGCAGCGCTGAGTTGGCTTATTCTCGGTTCTCTGGGACTCGCCGTCGCCCTCGGAGCTCTCGGCTTCGTCATCGGGTTCATCGCCGATCTGTTTTCGGCGATGGGGCCAAGCTCGGGGTCGTCGCGCGGCGGCGCGTGGTCGAGCGGTTCCTCGGGAGGTGGCTGGAGCAGCGGATCGTCAAGCAGCAGCGATAGCGGCAGCTTCAGCGGTGGCGGTGGCAGTTTTGGCGGCGGCGGCGCCTCGGGGAGCTGGTAGCGGTCATGAGCATCAAGCGCATTGCCAGGCATCTCGTGCAGCATCATTGKCGGGCCAAGCAGGTCTTTCCGCCAAACGTGCTCGACCGTATCGAGCAGGCAATCAGGCAGGGCGAAACAACCCACTCCGGCCAGGTCCGCTTCGTCGTCGAAGGCGCGCTCGACGGCGCACCGCTGTTCCGCAATCAGTCGGCACGCGCGCGTGCCCTCGACGTGTTCTCGCACTTACGGATCTGGGACACCGCGCACAACAACGGCGTGCTGATCTATCTCCTGCTCGCCGACCGCGACGTCGAGATCGTCGCCGACCGCGGCATCGACGCGAAGGTCGGTGGCGAGGGCTGGGAAAGGATCTGCCGCGCTATGGAGGTCGAGTTCAGATTCGGCCGGTTCGAACACGGCGTGATCAGCGGCATCGCGGCTGTGTCGGGCGAGCTGGCGCGGCACTTTCCGCCGCAGGGTCCGCATGCGAACGAGCTGCCGGATGCGCCGGTGGTGATGTAGTCCGACCTCGTCCCGACCAGGGGCGGGGTCTTGCGTTTATCCTGAGATGGCGCCGGTCGACTGTCTGACGACGAGGCCAGTCGGTTGAATGGTGATGCCGGTGGGCCCCGGCGCTTCACCTGTGATCAGGCGAACCAGCATCCGCACTGCCTCATAGCCAAGCTGATCGAGCGGGTAGGCGACCGACGTCACGGCCGGCGTCAGCAGATCGGCAACGGGACCGTCATAGAAGCTTGCGACGGACAACGCGCCCGGAACGTCCAGGCCGAGTTGTCGCGCCACGCGCAGCGCACCCGCGGCCACCAGATGGTTGGTGGCGAAGATCGCGGTCGGACGGTCGGCGAGCGCGAGCACCGCATGCGCACCCGCCTCGCCGCCCTCACGGTCATAGCCGCAATTGACCACGAACCGCTTGTCGAAGCGCAGCCCGCGTTCGGCGAGTCCCTGCTTGAATCCCGCAAGACGCCGTGTGCCGAGGAAGCGCCGCGTGCTGCCGAGAAATCCGATCCGCTCATGGCCGAGCTCCGCCAGATGACGTACGGCGAGCGTAACGCCCGCCTCGTCATCCAGCATGACGTGCGGAAACTGCTCGTTCAGATAGCGATTGACGAGCACAGCGGGCGCTCCGAGCTGCTGCACGGCAGCCAATTGCCGTGCCTCCTGCTTGCCCGTGGAGATCAGAAATCCGTCCACCCTGTTGCTGGAGAGAATGCGCGCGGCGAGGTTCGGGTCTTCACCTTCCTCGCCGATGCCGCCGATCARCATCGAATATCCGAGCTCGTAGGCCGCCCGCTGCGCGCCCTGGATGATGGCGACGAATGCCGGGCTGTTGATCTCGGGCACGATCATCGCAAGACTGCCCGAGCGCGCAAGGCGCAGGCCCCGCGCCTGTGGATTGGGGATGTAGCCCAGTTCCGCAATCGCGCGGCGAACCGTCTCCTTGGTCTCGTCCCTGACGTTGAGCGTCGGATCGTTGTTCAGGATGCGCGATATCGCGCCGGGCGAAACGCCCGTCGCCTTCGCGACGTCGGCTATCGTCACTCTCTTGCCAGCCACCAAGCCTCGCCTCTGGATTATCCCGAGCCGGACGATAGACCTCAGTCCGGCGTCGCATCCTATAGCATCGGAAAGACCGGAGCGCCGCTGCCCGCGCAGTGCAATTTTCCCCGGGGTGGGGATGGAYGAGCTATTCGCTGCCGGTCAGGTAGTCCCACGCCGACAATGCATGGGTCTTGATGACAGTCATGAACTCCTCCACCGACACGCATTCGTCGGCTGCGGCCATACGTGTCGGCGCCGGCCCGTAGATATAAGCGGGCACCTTGTGATAGCGCCAGAACTTGCAATCGGTGGCGCCGAGCGAGGGAATCGCGACCGGGCGCACACCTGAGACGGTCTCGGCGTTGCGCGCGAGGATGCCGACCATCGGATGGTCGTGTGCGCATGAATTCGAAGGGTTGCTTGCGGCTTCCTGAATGGCGACGTCCGCCTGCGGATAGTCGCCGAGAATCGTATCGATGGTCTGCATGACCCGGGCGGCGTCCAGGCCGATCGGCAATCGAATGTCCGCCTCGAAGACGCAGGACGCGGGAATCATGTTGACCTTCAGCCCGCCCTGGACGGTGCCGATATTCAGCGTAGGGCGGGTCAGGACGTCGGCGGCGCCGGCGCCCATCGCGCGATCGGCCGCAGTGCGCACATCAGGCAAGGCGAGATAGGCCCGCAGCGACGGTGCGAGGTCGGGGACGATCGTCTCAATCTGTCCAAGCCGGTTGATCAGGCTCGCGGCGATACGCGTCGCGCTCTCCGATTTGTGCAGATATGCGCCGTGCGCGCCGGCGGTTCGTACCGTGAAGGTCAGCCGCAACGTGCCTTTTTCAGCGAAGCGGACGGTCTGCAGACCGCTGGGCTCCGCGTTGATCATGCAGTCGCCATGCCATCGCGTGTCGTTTTCGAGGAGCCAGCGGCTGCCCCAGCGTCCACCGGTCTCCTCGTCCGACACGGCGGTGAGGCCGAGGCTGCCCGCCAGCGCGGCCCGGTGGGTGTGAAGGTAGCTGAACGCGATCACCGATGCGGCGGTTCCGGCCTTCATGTCGCAGGCTCCGCGGCCATGCACGCAGCCATCTTCCAGCGCGCCCGACCAGGGATCGCGCGACCAGCCGCTGCCGTCACCCACTGGAAACACGTCGATGTGGCCGTTCATCACCAGTCGCCGCCCGCTGCGCCCTCCATCGAATTCGGCGACGACATTGGGCAGGTCCTCGCGCGGCGCCACGATCGACGCCTCGATGCCGCGGTTTGCGAGATAGCGCGTCACGATCGCCGCGGCCCGCCGCGTATCACCCGGCGGATTGGGCGACGGCTCGCGGATGAACGCCTGGAGAAAGGCGATGTGGGAGGCGCGATCGCGCTCGATCTCGGCGATCAGGTCATCTTTCGTTACATGGTGCATTGACATTCTTCCCGGTCTTTGTAGTTTAGTAAAACGATTTACTAAGCTGTGAAGCCAAAGGCAAGCTGGTTAACTCCAGACCCGCGGCGACGAGCCGGCGGCGCGGTGGCGATCGCGCAATCGCATGGGAAGCGAGCATCGTAGGACGACGAAGACACTTTCATGGCAAGCGTATTGAGTGAAAATCCCGCCATGGGCGGGCGAGAGGGCCTCACCGAGGACATTTCGGAGTTCGAGCATGTGCGACGGAAGCATGTCGGCCGCTATGTCAGCGCCGCGCTGATCGTCGCRCTCGTGTCCTGGGTCGTCATGGCGTTCGCCCACGGCCGGATCGAATGGGCCATCGTCGGACAATATCTCGCGGTGCGCAGCATCGTTGCGGGCCTCGGCAACACCGTGCTGATGACCGCCTTGGCGATGCTGCTCGGTGTCTCGATCGGCGTGACCGTTGCCATCATGCGGCTCTCGGCCAACCCGGTGATCAATTGGGCGGCGGCCGGTTATGTCTGGTTCTTCCGCGGCACGCCCGTGCTGCTGCAACTGTTGCTGTGGTTCAACCTGGCCCTGGTGTTCCCCAATCTCGGCATTCCCGGACTTGTCGAGGTGCCGACCGTCGAAGTGATGACGCCTTTCCTCGCTTCGCTCCTGGGGCTCGGCATCAATCAGGGGGCCTATACGTCGGAGGTGGTGCGCGCCGGCCTGTTGTCCGTCGACCAGGGGCAATACGAGGCCGCCAAGGCGATCGGCATGCCTCGCCTGCAAGCGCTGCGCCGGATCATCCTGCCCCAGGCCATGCGCGTGATCGTTCCGCCGATCGGGAACGAGCTCATCGGCATGGTCAAGCTGACTTCGCTTGCGAGCGTGATCCAGTTTCCGGAAATCGTCTATAGCGCGGAGAATATCTACTACGCGAACAACCGGGTCATCGAGCTGCTGATCGTCGCGGGCATCTGGTACGTGGTCGTCGTCACGGTRCTCTCCGCTCTCCAGGGGCGGATCGAGCGATATTTCGCGCGCGGCGCAGGCGCATCCGGCGCAATGACACGAGCCGGGGTATCGACGTGACTCCCATCGTCAAATCCGTCGGCCTGCGCAAGTCCTTCGGCGGGTTCGAAGCCCTGAAGGGCATCGATCTCGAAATCGACCGCGGCGAGGTGCTGTGCATTGTCGGCCCGTCGGGTTCGGGCAAGAGCACCTTCCTGCGCTGCATCAACCAGCTCGAAGCCATCGATGGCGGTGCCTTGTGGGTCAACGGCGAGCTGGTCGGCTACCGGCGCACCGGCCGCAAGCTGTTTGAACTCTCCGAGCGCGAGATCGCGCGGCAGCGGCTCGCGACCGGCATGGTGTTCCAGCGCTTCAACCTGTTTCCGCACAAGACGGCCCTGGAGAACGTCATCGAAGGACCGGTTCAGGTGCTGAAGATGGAGCGCAGGCAGGCGGAGTTGGCGGCCAACGAACTGCTCGCACGCGTCGGACTTGCGCACAAATGCGGGGCTTACCCGATCGAGCTGTCGGGCGGCCAGCAGCAGCGCGTTGCGATTGCGCGCGCACTCGCGATGAAGCCGGCGTTGATGTTGTTCGACGAGCCGACCTCCGCGCTCGATCCGGAGCTCGTCGGCGAAGTGCTCTCCGTCATGCGCGATCTCGCACGGAGCGGAATGACCATGATCGTCGTGACCCACGAGCTCGGCTTCGCACGCGAAGTTGCGAACCGGGTGCTGTTCATGGACCACGGACTGGTGGTCGAAGCCGGATCGCCCGAACAGGTTCTCGGCAGGCCAACCCAGGCCCGTACACGCGATTTCATTTCGGCAGTGCTGAGCTAGCCGTTCGACGCCATCGAGGCGCATAGGGGAATATCATGCTTACACGATCCCGCCGTTGTCTTGCAGCTGTCGCCTTCGTGGTCGCGCTCGGCCAGGCCACGGGCATCGCTTGGGCGCAGGGCACGAAGACGATCATCAACGCGGCGACGGTGCCGAAATATCCTCCTTTCGAATTCAAGGATCCGGCGTCCGGCAAGCTGATCGGATTCGATGTCGATATCGTCGACGCGATCGCCGCCAGGATGGGCATCAAGGTCAATTGGATCGATTCGAGCTTCGACCAGCTGATCAGCTCGGTCGAGACCAGGCGTGCCGACGTCATCGTGGCCGGCATGGCCGATACGCCGGAGCGCCGCGCGACCGTGAGCTTTCTCGATTACCTGCACGCCAATACGGTGTTCTTCACACTGCGCGCCAACGCCGCACGCTATCCGGATCTGGACGCGCTGTGCGGCAAACGGGTCGCCACCGCGCGCCGGACCATCTGGCCCGCCGCAATCGAGAAATGGAGCGACGAGCATTGCACCGCCGCCGGCAAGCCTGCCGTGATCGTGGTGGGAACGGACGGATCACCGGATACGCGGCTGCAACTGAACCAGGGACGCGCCGATGCGGCAGTCCAGGGCGCCGAGACCATCCCGTATCAGAACTCGATCGAGGGCAACCGCTACGTCATTCTCGGCAAGCCATTCCTCGTCCAGGACATGGGACTCGGATTTGCCAAGGACGATGTGCAATTCGGACAGAAGCTCAAGCAGGCGCTCGCGGCCCTCATGGCCGACGGCAGCTATCAGGAGCTGCTGCGCAAATGGGACCTGACGGGCAGCGCGATCGAGCAAGCCATGATCAACGGCCAGCCCTGAACGCACCGGCGCGCCCCTTAATCATCCAGCTTGTTCAGATCCCTGACCGACTGCATGATCGGCTCGAAGTTCGAGCGCGCGTCCAGCGCGTCGAACAATTGCGCCGTGTCCGCCAGCAAGCCGTGCGACCTCGCAATCGCAATACGCACATCCTCCTGCGGCGTGTCCGACAGCCGTCCGTGCCCCGACAACAAAATCTTCGAATCCAGCCCCTTCAACCGCTCCAGCGACTGGATGTAGTCGGCGATGCTGCCCGAGCCGAACACGCCGCCCATCACGCCGCCGGGCATCAAGGTGTCGGCGGCAAACAGCAGGCCCTTGTCCTGGTCGTACAGCGTGATGCAGGCCGAGGTGTGGCCCGGCGTGTGCATCACGTTGAGGCGAAAATCGCCGAGGTCGATCAGATTGCCTTCCTCGAGCCAGATGTCGACGTTGATCGGCACGTTCGGCTCGTTGAACATCTTTCGCAGCATCGAGAAATCGTCGCGCAGCATGATCTTGTTGGCGGCGAGGCGATGGGCTGCGACGAACGTGCGATGCGCGTTGAAGTGCCAGGCGGCGCCGATGTGGTCGAGATGTTCGTGGCTCAGCACGACCATGTCGATCTTGTCCGGCGGGCAGCCGGCGAAGTTCAGGCATTCCGCCAGCGCCGGATAGTTCGAGGACAGCCCGACATCGATCAGGATCGTGCGCGCCGAGCCGCGCACCAGATAGGCGTTGGCGGCGCGGTTGGAGAAGCGGATCTGGTAGACGTTGTCCGCGGCCTGGATCAGCGAGCAGACGTCGTTCTTCATCAGGATCGGGAAGGCCGTCGGCTTGCGGTCACTCATGATTGCGCGGTCCGGTAGGTGACGGCGTTGGACGCGCGCAGGCGCTTGGAGAGCGCGTCCATCACCATCAGCGCGAAGGCCGGCTGCTGGCTGACCAGATAGACGAAGCGGGCGTGGTTGATCCTCATCACCTTCGTGTTCGGCGCCGCCGCGATCGCCGTCGCCGAGCGTGCCGAGCCGTCGATCACGGCCATCTCGCCGAAGAACTCGCCCTTGCCGAGTTTGACGATGCTGGTCTTGTCGGCGCCGCTGATCTTGGCGATCTCGACCTCGCCGTCGAGGACGACGAACAGCTCGCGGCCGGTCGAGCCCTCCTCGAAGATGACGTCATCGACACCAAACTCGTTGATGCATTTCTCGATCGTCATGACACTCCCCGAGGGCCCTCTGTCGCCCTTCTGGCTGACGGCACTGTCCATGTTAGCCGGGTCGCCAGGGCGGGCAACAGCCCGCTCGGCCGGCTTGGCGGCCTGCTGCAGAGCAGCATCGGCTGACAATTTGTTGCACGCCGCCACGCCGGTTCCACTTTCCCGACCCAATTCGGCCCCGGAGGAGTTCCTAAAATTTCGGTAAGCGGGTCCCGAGGTAAGGATTTCGCAAGCAATGAAAGTTACCAAAAGGTCAATCCAGAGTGGAGTATTTGAACTGTGAGCGAACCAATGGCTGAGCAGGCTGCCCAGGATACGAGCGTCGTGGCAGCTGCGACCGTGCCGCAGGCCGTCGAGGCGGCCGGAATCGAGGCACCCTCGATCGCCCCCGACCATGAGGCGCCGCCCAAGCCAGATCCGGTCAAGGCAGAGGCCCCGAAGGTCGAGCCGCCAAGAATCGAGGCATCAAGAATCGAGGCATCGAGGATCGAGGTGCCGAAGTTTGAAGCCAAGCCCGAGACCAAGGCCGAGATCAAGCCCGAGCCGAAGCCCGGCAAGCTCATCGTGATGGCGCCGTCGGAGCGGTCCTGGGACCGCGAGGACTTCGCCCCGCATGTAAAGGCGGAGGAACCGCGCGAGACCGGTGGCAAGCGCCGCCTGTCGGCGATGGCCGCGGTGATCGCGCTTGCAGCCTGCGTCGGCGCCGTCAGTGGCGCGCTCGCAACCGTGAGCGTGATGCATTTCGCAGCTAACCCGGCACCGGTGCAGGTCGCCGACACCAGCGCGCTGGAATCGTCGGTCGCCCGGATCGATGCCGACGTGGTCGCGCTCAAGGCCAATGTCGAGCACAGCTCCAAGACCGGCCTCAGCCAGTTCAACCGCGCCAACGACCGTCTCGACAAGCTCGAGAAGGCGCAGGCCGAGCCGATGGCCAAGCTGGCAAAACTGTCCGAGACCGTCGACAAGCTCCGCGCCACGCCGCCTGCGGCGCCCGCACAGGCCGCGGCCGCAGCGCCCGCGAAGGAGACCACCGGGTCGATCGCGCCGACCCAGGTCGCCACTGCCGCGCCGGCCGCGGCTCCGGCGGTCGCCGCGCCCAAGACCGAGGTCGGACGGCTGCCGACGATCGAAGGCTGGGTACTGCGTGACGTCTCAAACGGCGGCGCGCTGATCGAGGGCCGCGGAGGTCTCTACGAGGTCTATGCCGGCGACCCCATTCCCGGCATCGGCCGCGTCGATGCGATCCGCCGCCAGGACGGCCGCTGGGTGGTCGTCACCAGCAAGGGCCTGATCGTCGCGCGCTGAGCCCCCGATATCCGACTTTCGAAGAGGCGCTTCACCACGATGTGAAGCGCCTTTTTGCTTGAATAGGCGGACCCGCGCGGTGTTAGTGGAGGCATGAGCCGCGCGTTGCGAATTCTCGTTGCTGTCGTCGTGTTGTTCGGTGGCGCCGTGTCGTCAATGGCCGCGGAGACTGCGGCGCTCGCGCGCGGCACCGCCATCACCGATCCCGATCTCCTGCGCCAGCTCGATCAGCACGACGCGCTCACGATCTCGCGCCTGCTGTCGCCGGAGCGGAACGCGGATTTTCCGCTCACGACCGACAAGCTGTTCGCGTTGCTGCCGCAGCTTGCGCCAATTCCTCCGGCGATCGATGCCGAGTTCGACCGCTATATCGGGCAGCACAAGGCGGCATTCCCGAGCGAGACCATTGGCGTCGGCGAAGGTTTTGACGTCCAGCTGTTCGATCGGGCCGTCCTGAAATCCCCTGACACGCGTTTCGTGCTCGCTGGCATCGTCAATCGCATGGACCGCGCTTACGTGTCGGAAGAGTCCTGCGGCGAGATCCGGCTGATCTACCGGTTGACCCGCTTCGACGGCAAGCCGGACGGCGGCACGACGGCGACACGCCTGCCGATGACGCTCAACCTGGTGATGAAGGCGAGGGACGCGCGCCAGACCGATCGCAGCGGCAGGCCTGTCACCTGCGCCGAGGTCGCGCAGAGCTGGCTCGACAATGGCGACTGGCAGGGGCTGATCGGCAGTTCGTTCCAGCCAACCGATGCCATGCTCGACCGCATCGAGACCAACATCCAGATCTCGATGAT
>NZ_JBFULT010000274.1:0-9941 GCF_054049755.1 Bradyrhizobium sp. P5_C11_2 | reverse complement strand
AGAATGGGCAGCTGTCCAACATCGCGCTCAACCGCCCCGCGCTCGATCTCAGCGGCGCACTCACCTACCTTGATCCGGCCCTCGGTTACGAACTCTCGGTGGTGCCCGGCATCACGTTCAACTGGATCAACCCGGCCACCCAGTACCTGACGGGTACGGAGTTCCACCTGGAGTGGTCGGCCTCGAAGTACCTGGGCAAGGATCTGTCCGTCGGGCTCGTCGGGTACTTCTACGACCAGCTCACGGGCGACAGAGGGTCGGGCGACAGGGTTGGCCCGTTCAAGGGGCGGGTTGTGTCGCTGGGTGCCCAAGTCGGCTACACCTTCCACGCGGGCGAGATCCCGATCTCGACGAACGTCAGGTTCTATCGCGAATTCGACGTCCGGAACCGCTTCCAGGGCACCGCAACTTACCTGACGATCTCGGCCCCGCTCTGGGTCGCGCCGCCGAAAGCAGCCGTAGAGGCAAAGCCGGTGATCGCGAAGTACTGACGGGCGGGGGAACGGGCGTCTACGCTCTGGGCGGTCCGGCGGCCGCTACACGGTCCGGGCGTCTGGACCATCGCGTTCGTCGAACGACCCGATACAGCCAGGGGCTTCGAGGTGCTTCCTTGCCGGTGAGTTTTTGAACGAACTTTCGCTTGGCTTGGCCATTGTCGGCGTCTCTCGCCGATCATCACGGCGGATTGGCAAGAGGCGGGACGCGAGCGTTGGACTGTTCCCGTCGGCGGAAGGGCCGGTCGCGTGTTCCTGATCGGCGTGCAGCCGATCAACATGCAACTCGCCGCCTACTACAACGTCACGAGGCCGAAGGATGCCGGCAACTGGCAACTCCGGTGGCAGGTGCAGCTCCCATTCCCGAAATAAGCGCATTGAGCGTTGAAGGCTACCACTCAGTCGCGCACCGTCTGCAAACCGACTCCACTGATCTTGGCCGCCTCCGAGCGCGAGCCGCCCGCGTGGTTCGCCGACAGCGCCAGCCAACGGCGGATTTGGGCCGGATTACGCGAGGCCTTCGCCAGGGCGTGCAGAGCCTCAGCGTCGAAGTCTGACCGCAGCGGCACGGGAGCAGCCGTACGATTCGCCTCAGGCTTCAAACTCAAATACAGAATCGTGCCGAGACTTCCACCGTTATTCCGCGTGAGTCTCACTCAATGAGGCTTGGTATAAGCAGAGATGAAATGCCCAAATAAAATGAGTCACCGGATCTGTGGGCTCAATTCCACGCGCCGAAAGTCCGCTTGCTCAAGGCCGGAGCTCGGAAGCGGGCGGGATGCAATTGGCCGTAAGCGGAATGGCTGCTTCTGAGACTGACGGGTGGAAAAGCGGACGGGCTCGTTCCGATCCAACATTGCCGCAATGACGCATCGACGCCATTTTTGTTAGCGGACACGGGTCGCGCATCCAATACGACCAATACCCTGCAGCCGACCACGTCACGAACAGCATCGCGGGCTCTTACCTCTCACTGTGCGTCACGCCAGAGAGCGGCCATTTCCTGGAGAGCAGCTTCGCCTTGACGAAGCGCCGTCTGCTCGTCGGGCAACGAGTAGAGGCATTGCCGGACAACGCAGTCCTAATCGCGGATGACCCAGCGATAGCGCGAGGGGTCCTCAGGACAGATCTCAACCTGCAGGGAGTGGACTGCGAGGGCTGCCGCTGCCATCGTAGGCTCCTTCAACTTGCCCGACTGCGCTCCTGTCATCGACGGGTGGGCAGTCGGGGAACTGCATCCAGTGGGTGAACGCGTCGGTGCGGTAGCTGTGCTCGCACGAGGCGACGTGCCAAGGTGCTGCATCGTCGGCATGCTTGGGATCCCAGCGGATGATGGCGCGCTGGTCGGGCTCGTCACGGTTGATGGCGATGATCCACCGCCCATCGTGTGGGGCTCGATCCATCGTCCTCCAAGTGCGCATGGCCCCCTCCTGGCGCCTCATCGTATTGAGGCGCCAGGAACGCTCGAAGGGCTGAAACCGTTCGGGCGTCCTTCTGGTATACTGCCGGATCATCACGATAGAGCGAGGCGCCGATCCAGCCGCACCCGCGCGCGGTGCGACCAGACGTGTGCCGCTGAGGTACAGGCCCCCGAACAGCCGCTGCCATTCCCCCCGTGTCGGCACATGCGCGTTCGATGCATCCGATCTCTCGTCAGCACGGGGCATAGGCAAGAGCCTATGCCAAGGCTTGATGCAGCTCTGATGCTCGTCGGCAGCCTTGATCTCGTCAAGCCTCCCGCTGACGCGGGCATTCAGATGAAGCACGCTGCCGGTTCGCTCCAGACAAGGCGATTACTCGCGCCAACATCTCAATAGGATCGAGAGCGAGACGTTCGGTTTATCGAGTTGCCAGAAGCCCGCTTCGAGGCGGAAGCGGGCGGCGTGCGAAGTCCGCTTCGATGCATTTGTCCCCGGAAGCGGACCGGCGGCAATCCACCCTTCTGAGAAGTTCTGGCAAGTGGTGCGTGGCCGCAGATGCTGGCCGAAAGCGGCATGTCTGCCTCTGCGAAGGTCCGCCCTGGAAGCGGACGCACACTTATCCGCTCATCTTGCCTCATCAAGGCCATCGGCGGCATTTGCGGAGCGATAACGCTGGATAGGTGCCGACAGCGGTCTATGCGGTCGCGTTTCGGCAGCCTCACCGTGAGCAGACAGCTAATTCACGAGGGCCGAACGGCCACCCGATGTCGCGCTCGGCAGCGTCGAACCGAACGCGAAGCCGGAGTTGCCGGTGAAGTGCACCTGCGAGGCGATGACCGATCCATAGCGGGCTGGGTTCGTAGTCGTCCCATTGCCGGTGAACGTCACCGACGTCGCCGGCGCATACAAGACCCCGTCAAGGTTTGTCGTGGAGTTGCCGCTGATCGACAGATCCGCACCGACCGCCGAGCGCGATTGGAAGAGCACGATGCCTTCGAGAGCCCCGGTGGTTGGAGCCGTCAGGCTGATCGACGGCGTTCCGACGATGTCGAGCGACGAGGCCGCGTCGAGAAACAGGGTCACGCTTGATCCCGAGATGCTGGCGTTGCTGTTGATCTTGATCGACGCGCCTTTGAAGTAGTAGGTGCCCGCGGCTAAAGTGACATTGCCCCTGAAGGTGGTCGATCCGGTGTAGCAGCCCGCCGTCAAAGTGCCATCCAAGGTCCCTCCCGCCTTGCAATTGACGGGCGTAGGCTCGACGACCGCCGCGAGTGGATCAGTCGTGGGCGAGCCGCACTTGCTCACCGACGGACTGTAGCCGCGCGGGTTCTGCGATGGCGTGTCGGTCTGGCAGATCGAGATCGCTGTCATCTGCGCGGCATTGCCGTTCGATGAGATCGCTGTCGCCGATGAGGATTTCGCTCGCGCCGCGCAGCTCAGCTTCACCGTTGTGCTACCGGCGATCGTCAGCGTGTCGGCACTCGTCGGGTCGAGCGCGTAAAGGCAGGCCGGTCCGCCCTCGCTGTCCCCATCCGTCGTCCTGATCGCGATCGAGTGCGCCGACAGGCTGAACGGACCTGCCGAGCCGGCAAACTTAGAGAAGAAGCCGAGCACTTGGTTCTGGTGCGCGGCATCTCGGGAGGCGGTCACCCGCACGGCGTTCGCGGGCGTGGTCGCGTCCGCCGCTCGGTAGGTATTGGTCGCGTTATCGTAGACGATCAACTCGACGTCCTGAGCGAGCGTCACCCGTCCTGCGTTGGGAGGCGCGTTCAGGTTTGCCAGCGTGACGGCTTCCTCGACCGCATTCATCGTGTCGGGCAGCTGACGCACACCGGCGAGGGCACCAGCATCGGCTGCGATCTGCAGACGCATGGCGTTGTAGCGTAAGACGCTCACATCGACAGCCAAGGCGCCGACGCCGACAAGGGCGGGCATGGTCAGCGCTGAGAGGATCGTGATGCCACCCTCTTCGTTGCGCCAGAACCCCCTCATCACCGTGTCTCCTGCGGCAGAGTAGCGGAAGCGGTCATCGACCGGCTGCCGTAGAGGCTCGCGAAGAAACTCGTCGGCGCTGCGCTGGTCAGAGGGATCGCGGCTGTGACGAGATAGCGGGTGGCATTGGCGGGATCTTTGTCGGCCGTGACCGTAGCCCTGACCTGTGCCCATCTCGGGAGCGCCGCCACGACGGCGTCATGCGCTACCGTTGTCGTGATCCGACCGAGCGCGAGTTGCCGCGCTTCGCTCCACACGGCCTGCTGCGCGGAGATCAGCGTGAAGAAAGCGAAAGCGAACTCACAGATCGCCATCATCAGGCCGATGAACAAGGGTGCGACCAAGGCGAACTCGACAGCGGAGGTGCCCGAGCGCTCCGATCGCCATCTGCGCAAGAGCTGCCGTATCATCGTGAGAGCCTGAAACATCATAACCGGAACAGTATACGAGCCCCGGTGGGCCACTTAGTATCTTTTAGCGTTCTCCAAGCATGTGTTTATAGCGATGATTAAAATTCTATAATTGCTTCTACTGGCATTGGCACTGCCTTCACGCGACAGATTAAAGCGCGGACTAACCTGACCCGATGCCTCGGAGCTGGGCTTACCGAAAGGTTGGACAGTCGCATGGGGTAACCCCTGGCGGGTCCATTCTCCCAAGAAGCGAAGCCTTTAAAAAATCGCACCGTGGTCCATGTTGATCTTCATGACGAGGTCTGTGCCCTATCGCTTAGACGGCTCTGGAGCCGTACCAGGGAAATGCTTAGCCGTCGGACCTCCTCGTAACGCGTTTCCGCGTGCGGGGGCTTGATCGCGGCCTGGGTTTCCAGCTGGTGGGCCGTAGCAACGAGCCGGCGCAAGGGGACGGTCACCCAGTTCGCGATGAGGAACAGGAGCGCCGTGGCGACAAGGGCGCCTAAGCCCAGTTGGAACCAAAAGGATCGCACCAGCTCCCGCGTCGGGGCCAGTGCGCTGTCAACATCCTCCCGTACCAACATGCTCCAGCCGAAACTCGGCAGATCACCATGTCCGACGGTGGGTACAGTCACGGTCATATAGTCGCGTCCGTCAGGCCAGCGCTCACGGTGAACGGTGGTCCCGGTTGCGCGCCCTGCGGCGGTCGCCGCGCCGACTGTGAGAGGCTTTTCGACGAGATCGGGAGGCCCGAACAAGACACGCTGATCCCGGGCTATCAGGATGACGTCGATACCGGGGGCGCTGAGGCTCCCGAGGGTGTCGACAACCCAGTTCCAGTCGACGTGGGCGCCAATTACACCTCCGATGCTACCATCTTTCCGGCGAATTGGCGCCGAAAGATCGATAAAGCGCATGGGATCGCGGCCGTTGCCGAGCAGCTTAGCGAGAAGTTGTGCCTCGTGGACGTCCCCCGCGACAGGGGCCGAGAGACCAAGCCGGAACCAAGGGCGCTGGGCCACACTCTGCCCCTCGAGAAGGCCGCCGCTTGCGACCAGCACCTTGCCCTCGACGTCAGCCACGCCGATCCAGGAGTAGCGCTTATCGAGATTGCTCAGGAGCGTAATGTCCTGGCGCAACTCGTCGGGGTGCTCCAGCTCGATAGAACGAGAGAGGCCGTCGACATCTTGCCAGAGCTGGTGAAGACGCCTACCGAGCTGGTCGGCGCCAATCTCTCCGCGGGTCTGCAGCTTCTCGGCAAGCAGCGTTTCGGTCTGCTGCTGCAGGCCTCCAGCGTAGATTGAGCCGGCCACAAGCGCCGGTATTATCGTCAGGAAAGCGCCTCCGAAAAAGACAACTCCCTTCAGGCTGATCCAGGCCTTTGCCATCTTGCAGGTCCTCGTGATGTCAGCGGCTGAGATTGCGAGCGAGATTGCGCACCATCAGCGCGACGTCCCCTCGGCCCGTGCCCGGATTGCCGGCTGCGGTGTGGAGTTGACGGATGATTTGTTCGCGCTGCCCGGGGTCGGGTGCTAGAGCGACGCGGCAGCCATCCTGGGTCTCGGCGAGCACGCGGGCCGGCACGGCCCCGATCCTGGGGAGAACCAAGTCCCCCTCGGTCCCTGGCGCAAGGCCCACGAGGCCACTCAGGCGGGCACCGCCGGTGCCGAGATTGATGAGCCAAGCCTGGAGACGGCGCGTCCCGACCACCAACTCCACCCGCTCAACCTGCTGCCGCATCGGCCGGTTAGGCCGCGGCCGCTCAATGCACGCCGCGATTGTGATGGCGAGCACGGCCAAGTTGTAGAGCGTCCAGAACAAGATGATGACCCGACCCTCACCCGCTACCTGACTGAAATTGAACACGAAGTCCGAGGTAAGCGAGAGGACGAGGCCTGCCAGGGTTAGCACCAGAAGGACAAGGAACGGCCGCATCAGCGGCCATTGCACAACTGTGCGTGTCCGATCGCCACCCTTTGCGGTAACGCGAAATTTGTGAGGGCCTGGCGTCAGCAACCCGGTCGTCACGGCTCGGGTGATCGGCCAGGCAGCAAGCAGCTGCGAGACGTCGATCAGGATCGGCATGAACAGGCCGTTTGAAAGCCAGTTCAGCGTCATGATCGTAGCGATATAGTAGGGCAGGTAATACGACACGATCTCTTCGACAGTCGCGTTCACCACCGTGATACCGAGATACCAGTAGAGCAGCGGGCAGAAGAGGCTGGCGAGGCGGAACGGGAACGTCGTGCTCCAGTAAAGGAGTGAATCGATCACGCTGAACCGATGTCGCAGCGGGAGGCCGCGTCTACCGAGAGGGGGATAGACGTTGCGGATGATCTGCATCATGCCGAGACACCAGCGGCCCCGCTGGACAATGTATTCCTGCAGGCCTTCGGGCGCGAGACCCTCAGTAAGTGCCTCGTTGAGGTAGACTGTCTGCCAGCCCGTCTCGGCGAGCCGCAGGGTGAGAAGAAAGTCCTCGGTGACACTCTGGGTCGGCAGGCCGCCGATAGCCTGCACGGCGGCGGCGCGCACCATTGAGGAGGTGCCGCAACAGACCGCAATGCCCCAAGCATCTCGCGACGGCTCGACGTTGTCGAAGAAGTGGCGCTGTTCGTCCGGGTAGGCGCTACTTATACCGAGATTGTGCTGGACCGGGTCAGCGTTGAAGAAGTGCTGTGGCGTCTGCACTAGGCCCACGCCCGAATCGTGGAACAGGGCGAGTGTCCGGCTGACAAAGTCGTGGTGCGGCACGAAATCGGCGTCGAGAACCGCGATGAAATCAGGCGGGTCGGTCTCGGCCAGACGCTGGGTAAGTGTAAAGTTGATGTTGCCAGCTTTGGCATGGGCGTTGTCGGGACGAACGCGATAGTCGACCTCGTGACGCGCGCAGACTTCCCGCAGCCAGTCGCGGCGGCCGTCATCTAGCACGAAGATCCGGGTTGCAGGGTGGTCGAGGGCTTTACAGCCGACGATGGTACGCTCTAGGACCTCCAACTCCTCATTGTAGGTTGCCACGTAGACGTCGACTAGGGGCGGCGGGTCCGGTGCCCACCATTGAGCATGGCGGGTCGCCTCCTCGCTGCGCTCCCGCACCCGCGTCAGGATTAGGAACGCCAACGTGGAGGAGACAACGGTTAAGCCTTCCAGGCCGGCAAAAGCCCAGGCTATCAGCGGCTCAGGCGCGACGGCGAAGGGCGGCACTGTGTCGGTAAAGCGCCAGGCCATATAGCGCCAAGCGAGGAGTGTAGCGATCCCGAGTAGCACTGTGCGCCAGAACGTGCGGGTGCGGTCGAGGAGCGGCAGAACGAGGAGGCCAGCCCCAAGAACCACAGCCGCAGCCGCAAAGGCCGATAGAAGGGGCGAGACCGTCAGCACGGCTCGATGTCTCTTCGGGCTGGCGATTTCGTCGCGCGAGCCATGTCGGATTTACTCGACATCGATTTACAGCCCAAAGCGCGTTGCGAAGGCCCGAAACGCCCCAAGCGGTCCTTGCGTGAAGATCACCCGACCGGTGCGGCCAACCGCGCAGCCCGCCTCAGATTGCGCGGCAAGGGCCGGAACGTTCAGGGTCACGTCGAAGCGCTTCAGGTGCTCTGTGCTTGGACCAACGGCGAGGTTTGCGTAGAGCCCAGCGGCACCCGACCCACCAAGACGCGTGATCGTCGCGTCGAAAACCCGGTCGTCGCCGTAGAAGCGGAACTGGGCTGGCGCGCCGAGGCGGAGGCCATCGTAGAGCGACTCGGTGACGCTCGCGGTGACTATCAGGCTCGAGCAATCGACGAGGCGCATCAGGTCCTGGCCGCGTCGGACATACTCGCCGTCGTCGACTAAGAAGTCCCAGAGTACGCCCGGCGCGCGCGCCTTGAGCACTGCCGAGGTAAGCTTGTTGATCCGGACTCGCTCGGCCGAGATCTGCGTCTCGGCCTGGGCCATACGGGCGATGAGCTGATCTTCCTCAACGCCTAGCTCGGAGATACGCAGGTCGAGCTCTCGGACCCGCTGCGACGACGAGGGGGCATCGTTGTAGGAATCGCCGATGAAAACGCCGTTGCGCGCTGAGGCCAACTCGGTGCGAAGGTAATTGCCGCGTTGGCGGGCGCTTTCCAAATCTTGTTTGGCGACCTCCGATGTCGAGCGAGCCTTGTCCAGGTTGGCGGCACTCTGGACGCCGCGCTCACTCAGCTCGTTCGTCCGCCGCCATGAGGCGTCCGCCTCCTTCAACCGGGCGTTGGCGGCCTCCTGTGTGGCCTCCGCTTCGGCGATGCGCGCCTCGATCTGGCGCACACGCCCTTGCTGGTAGTCGGCGACCTGTACCTCATAGCTCTTGCGCGCGGCCCTGAGATTGGCACGCTGGCTCTTGATCCGCTTGAGGTCCAGCCCCTGCACGTCAAGGCCGCGCTGAAGGTCAATCAGGCGAGCTGTATCGAAGCGGTCGTCTAGGATGCTGGCGACGGTCTCACCTGCCCCGACCCGAGCTCCGATGCTGCGCAGGGACAGTGAGACCTCACCCTCGACCGGCGCGCGTACCACTGCCATGCGGGCGTTCACGGTGGCATCCGCAGAGGTGCCAGCGAAGTGCTCACCTAATAGAATGTACAGCCCTGCGAGGAGCAGAAGGGTGCCGAGTAAGGGTTTGATCACGCGCATGGATTTTCAGGGAACTAGGCAAAGGGAAGAGGTAAGTGCGAATAGGCTTGACGAGCTGTGTCCCCGCTCCGAGTCCCCTCAGCCGATGCGAGCCGCAAACGACGCAGATGCGTGACGCAGCGTACAGAGGCGGGTTTACAAAAACTTAAAATGCCTCTTTAGGATTTGAGATAACAATTTCTGATATATTCGCAAATCTTTCGAATGTGAGCCTGATTTCTCATGAGATGAAAAGCTTGCTATCTACTTGAGATAAAATCGTATGCGCCGCTTATTGGATATTATGCGTAATCTGGACTTTTTATATAGAACATCGTTGAGAAGGCTTCACGCCGGGTAGCGGTGCAGATCAGGTTGTGATCCGCGCCTGGGGTTTAGAGGCTGAGGAGGATGGGATGGCCGCTCGTGTGCCGCTGCGGCCAGACTAAAGTGCCGAGGCCTTGCGAACTCTGGCCAAGAGCTCGCGCGATCCGGATTAGACCCGCCGCCTGCTGGCGCAGTCCGCGATTGACGCGGGCGGCTTGCGCACCGAGGCGTCGGCTCTCGGCTCGTCCGCGCGATCGCGCCCAGGTTCTGGACGCCATCCGGCTTGTAAGAAGTCTTCCCCACCCGCCTGGCAGCAATCGCGCAGGCCACGGACGGCAAGCCGGTAATAGCCAGATTTCCATGAGGCCCGGGTCGGACAGAAGAACACCATCACACGCCCTTGCGTCCGCCGCGGGACGTGTCCGGCAGCCCCACAGGACCCGCGCACCTCCGTCCGGAGGTAGCACTAGGGCGTGTCATCGCTTGAGCCAGTCGAGGGCTGCGGCGAGGGACAGGACACCCATGAAGCTTGTGGCGGTTTTCTCGTAGCGGGTTGCGATGGCACGCCATTCCTTGAGCCTCGCCCAGAGGCGCTCGACCTGATTGCGATTGTTGTAGATCCAGTCCGGGCAGGCGACGGGGGTCTCGTGGCGCTGAGGCGGGAT
>NZ_JBFULT010000273.1:0-9965 GCF_054049755.1 Bradyrhizobium sp. P5_C11_2 | reverse complement strand
CCCGAGCGCGGGGCCCGACGTCGAGAAATATTCGACACCCTTGATGCTGCGCTGGATTGCGCGCTGCACCTCCGACTGGATGCGTTCCGGGATCGAGGCAAGGTCAAGTCCCGTCGGCGCGTTCATTTGGGCTCTCCGCCTTCGGAGGGCGGGCGTTTCGTCCGCGGCGGCCGCGGCGCACCGTCGAAGCCTTGCGACAGTCCGGATCCTGCCGCCATCTGGCTCAGCATCAACTTCATCTCGCCGATCTGGGCCTCGATGGACTGTAGCCGTTCCGCAAGACCCGTGACCTGCTCCCGGCTCGGCAGATTCATACTGACGAGGTATTTCTCCATGAGCTCGCCGAGCTGCTTCTGAGCACCTGCAGCAACGCCGCCGGCCCGGTTCACGGCTTGCGAAAACTCGGGCGACGACATGGCTTGATTGGCGAAGGAGTTGAACCCCTTCTCCATCTCGCCAACCATCTTCTGCCACATGGCGACAGGGTCGTTGATCTCTTTGGTCATTGCGTCCTCCACCTCGCGCGGGCTTTGGCGCCCTTCTTTTCCCGCCATACCATACCCTTGTCGCGAGCCGGTCAACCTGCGAGACGCCGTCCTGGCGTCGCGCGGAAGGCTTCTTTGCCGCAGCAAACCATGCGATAGAACGAACATCGTGCAACCCGTTTCCGAGGAGCGGTCCGTGAACGCCTGCGCCCATCAGCCGCCCCAGACCGTCCGCGCCAATGGCATCGACATCTGCTACGAGATCTTCGGCAACGACAACGCCGAGCCGCTGCTGCTGATCATGGGGCTCGGGGCGCAGATGATCCATTGGGACGATGCGTTCTGCGAGCAGCTCGCCGTGCACGGCTTTCGCGTGATCCGCTTCGACAACCGCGACATCGGCAAGTCCAGCCATCTCACCGGCGGCAAGCGCCTGACGCCGCTCGAGCTGCTGAAGCTGCGCTTCCTCAGGATTCCCGTGGCCGCAACCTACAAGCTGATCGACATGGCCAAGGACACGGTCGGCTTGATGGACGCGCTTGGCATCAAGTCGGCGCATCTGGTCGGCGCCTCCATGGGCGGCATGATCGCGCAGGAGGTGACGCTGTCGTTTCCGCAGCGCGTGCGTTCCCTGACCTCGATCATGTCGACGACGGGCAATCCGCGGGTGCCGCCGCCGACACGCGAAGCCGCCGCGATGCTGATGGCGCCGCCGCCGCGCAGCAAGGAGGAATTCATCGTCCGCTACGGCGAGACCTGGAAGGTGCTGCGCGCCGGTTCCTTTCCGGAAGAGGAGGCGCTCGATCCTGATCGTGCCGAGCGCGTGTTCGCGCGCGGGCTCAATCCGGCCGGCGTCGGCCGGCAGCTCCGCGCCGTGCTCGCCTCGGGCAGTCGCAAGGAACGGCTGCACGGCGTCAAGACGCCGACGCTGGTGATCCACGGCACCGTCGATCCGCTGGTGCGGCCGGAAGGCGGCAAGGACACGGCGGCATCGATCCCAGGCGCCAAGCTGTTGATGATCGAGGGCATGGGCCACGCCCTCCCGATGCGCTTCTGGCCGCAGATCATCGGCGCCATCGACAAGCACGCGCATGGCGCGGCGGCGCGGGCGGCGTAGACCGACGCGAGCAGTCTCCTCGCGGTGACCATGTGAGCTGCCGGTTACTCTCTTAACGCGCGCCGGCGTGAAAGCTATACAGGCCTCCCTCAATCGCAAGACAGAGGCTGCGGCCTCTCGGAGCTCACATGCATCTCATCGTCCGGTCGGCCGCAATGATCGCGGCTTCAGCTGTCATGCTGTCCCTCGGCAACGGGGCCGCGATAGCCGGCAGCGCGCAAGAAGAAGCCAATCGCAAAACCGTGCTTGCCTTCTACGAGAAGGGCCTCAATCAGAAGGACGCCGATGCAGCCCTCGCTTATGTCGGCGACCGCTACGTCCAGCACAATCCAAACGCGGCCGATGGCCCGGACGGCTTCCGGAAGTTCATCGGCTTCCTGCGCGAGAAATTCCCGAACTCGCACAGCGACATCAAGCGCAGCTTCGTCGACAGCGATTACGTCATCCTGCACGTACACGCGGTTCGCGAGCCCGGCACCAGGGGCAACGCGATCGTCGACATCTTCAAGCTGGAGAACGGCAAGATCGTCGAGCACTGGGACGCCGTTCAGCCCATCCCCGAAACTCCCGCGAACAACAACACGATGTTCTAGCTCGGAAGCGTAGCCCGGATGGAGCGCAGCGTAATCCGGGACCACCTTGCGTGCGGATCGGCCGTCCCGGATTGCGCTTCGCTCCATCCGGGCTACAAATAACCGCCTAGCTCGTCCGCGCGATCCAGATCACATGCCGCGCGCCGCCGCCCCTGCCGGTGGCGCGGATATTGACTTCGTTGACGTCGAAGCCGGCGCCTCCCAGGCGCTTGGTGAATGCCGGGTTCGGCCCCGAAGACCAGACGGCCAGCACGCCGCCCGGCCGCAACGCCGTCTTCGCCGCTTTCAACCCGCTCGCATTGTAGAGCCCATCATTGCCCTTCCGGGTCAGCCCCTCCGGCCCGTTGTCGACGTCGAGGAGAATGGCGTCGAAGGCCGACCGGTGCCCTCGGATGATCTCGGCGACATCGATCTCCCGGATGCTCACCCGGGGATCCTCGAGGCTGTCGCCAAAGACTTCCGCCATTGGACCTTTCGCCCAGGCGACCACCGCCGGAACGAGTTCAGACACCACGATCCGGGCCTTGCTTCCAAGCACGGCAAGTGCCGCGCGCAGCGTAAAGCCCATGCCGAGGCCGCCGATGAGCACATGCGGCTTTGCGGTCTTCTCGATCTGCTTCGCCGCAAGCGTCGCGAGCGCGGCCTCCGAGCCCGACAGGCGGCTGTTCATCAGCTCGTTGGTGCCGAGCTTGATGGAAAACTCCTTGCCGCGGCGCATCAGGCGGAGCTCCTCGTCGGAGCCGGGGATTTTGGCGGTGTCGAGCTTTTCCCAGGGAATCATGGAAGAGCTTTAGCACGATTTGCTTCGTAGCCCGGATGGAGCGAAGCGCAATCCGGGAAACACTCTCGTGAGGAAAGACCGGCCCGGATTTCGCTTCGCTCCATCCGGGCTACGGGACCGCACCTTCGGTTACCCACCGGCCCATACGTCGAGCACATAGCGGTTGTTCGCACCGAGATCCTCGATCCAGCGCGCGCCGGCGGCGACATCGCTGCCGGTCTTCTCGCGATGGATCGCAACCAGCGCAGCCTTGACGTCCGGCTCCATTTTTCCGCCATCACCGCAGACGTAGACGATCGCGCCCTGTTCGATCAGGCTCCACGCCTTGTCCTTCTGAGCGGCGAGCAGATGCTGCACATAGGTCTTCGGTCCCCCCGCGCGCGAGAACGCAGTGAACAGCTCTGCGATGCCGCTCRCCGCCATCGCCTTCAGCTCGTCGGCATAGAGATAGTCCTGCTCGGGATGACGGCAGCCGAAGAACAGCATGGCCGGGCCGAGGCCAGCGCCCTTCGCCTTGCGCGCGGCGCGCTCCTGGAGGAAGCCCCGGAACGGCGCAAGTCCCGTGCCCGGGCCGATCATGATGATCGGCACCGATGTATCGTCCGGCAGGCGGAAGCCGGCCTTGGTTTCACGTACCGTCGCGTAGACCGTGTCGCCCGCGCGGCGATCGCTGAGATAGTTGGAGCAGATGCCCTTGTAGAGGCCGCGCCCGGACGTGGCCGGACCGCCGACCACACCGACGGTGATGCTGCAACGCGCAGGGTCCACAGATGGCGAGGACGAGATCGAGTAATAGCGCGGCGCGAGCAGCGAGAGCATTTCGAGATAGGCGTGGAACGGCAGCTCGCAGGCCGGATATTCGATCAGAAGATCAAAGACCGATTTGCGCCTGGCCAGGATCTCGCCGCGATAGCGCTCCCCGGCCTCCGCATCGTCGCCGATGAACCCCAGCAGTTTCGGCTTGGTCACCGGGCAGCGGGTATGCTCCGACATGATCTGGATCTGCTTTCGCGTCGCGACCTGCTGAAGCTCGACGAAATCGGTCAGCAGCTGGCCGACCGAGACGCTGTCGCCGACCGGCAACTGCGCGCGGCGTCCCTCGGCGACCCGCAACCTGATCTGGTCGGCGGGGAGGAAGCCGAAGCGGCGCGCGACGGCGTCGACCAGCGCCGGATCGTTGCGCGGCACCACGCTGAGATGGTCGCCGACGCGGTAGCTCGCGCCTTGCGCCAACTGCACCTCGATGTGCCGCGTCGAGCGCTCGGACGGATTGGAGCCGCTCTTGTTTTGAAGCTCGTCGTTGACGAGCACCTTCATCGCCACGGCGCCGCCAAGGGCCGCGATCGCGTTGACCGCGCCGGGCGCGACCGGCTCGACCCTGTAGAGCGGCTCGTCGTCGGCGCTGCGGCTGAAGTTCGACGAGAGCCCGAACTCCTTCATTGCCGCCGGCGCAAGCGCGGCGAACCATTTCTCGAACTGGCCGTCGAGGTCACTCCTGGCATCGCCCTCGCCGCGCGCATGGACGCCGCGCGCGCCGCGGGCCGCGAGCTGCTCGTCGATGAACCGCGGCACGGACTGGTAGGTCGCGGCCCAGTCGCTGTTGCCGCAGCCGAACACGGCGTAACGCACCTTCGACAGCGCATCCTTCGATGCGTCGCCGTGCAGCCAGTTGACGAATTGCGTGGCGTTGTCCGGCGGCGCGCCATTGTAGGAGGCGCAGAAGATCAGCACGCCGCCCTCCTCCGGCAGCTTGCCGGCATGGTCGTCGAGCGGCGCGAGCTTGCTGGCAAAGCCGTTGACCTCGGCAAGATCGGCGACGCGGGTCGCCAGCTCTTCCGCCGTGCCGAGATTGGAACCGTAGAGCACGAGGAGCGGCGTATTGTGTCCGGGCCGCGCGGTCGCACGCGGCGCCATGGTACCGGCACTCGTCGTCGCCACGGCAGGACCGCCATAGGCGCCGCGCTCACGATCGGCGCGCGGCCGGACCTTGATCTTGAAGCCTTCCGGCTTCATCGTCAGCGTCTCCTTCAGATGCATCTGGTAGCGCCGATGGTCGATCAGCCTGAAGCGCTGGAGGATCATGCCGAGCGCAAGCGCCGCCTCATGCATTGCAAAGCCGCGACCGATGCAGGCGCGCTGGCCGTTGCCGAACGGCTTCCAGGCATTGATCGGCCGCTTGGCCTCCGCCTCGCGGCTGAAATTCTCGGGGTCGAAGGCGTCGGGATTGGGACCCCAGACCGAGGGATCGCGATGCAGCGCCGTCACCAGGATCGTGATGAAGGTGCCCTTCCTGAGCTTGTACTGGCCGCCACCGATGATCTCGTCCTTGAGCGGCGAGATGCCATAGGCCGGCGCCGGCGGCCACAGCCGCAGCGACTCTTTCAGTATCTGCGTGATGTAGGTGAGCTGCGTGACCTGCTGATAGGTCGGCCGCGCATCGACATCGGGGCCGAAGACGCGGTCGACCTCGTCATAGGCCTTCTTCAGAATGTCCGGATGCTTCAACAACGCATAGAGCGTGCAGGACAACAGGCCGCTGGTGGTCTCGTGGCCCGCGATCAGGAAGGTGTTGATCTGGTAGCGGATGTTGACGTCGTCGAGCTGCTCGCCGGTCGCGCGGTCGACGCCGGTCATCATGGCCGCGAGCATGTCCTTCTTGTCGTCCGTCGCTTCGCCGCCCTTGCGGCGCTCGGCGATGATCTCGTCGACCATCTTGTTCATGAAGGCGACGTCGCCGGCCATCGTCTTGCGCCGCTTCTGCATCCAGATCTGCTCGAACGGCAGGCCGCGCGTCATCATGATGGTTTCGAGCGAACGCACCAGCGACTCGACGAAGGGGTGGTAGTCACGCCGGTAGAACGAGTTGAAGCGATAGTCGAATCCGCACAGGCCGATGGTATCGAGCGTCAGCGCGGTCATGTCGTGGACGACGTCGATCTCGTCGTCGGCGTTGAGCCGCTCCCATTTCTTGACGAGCTGCTCGGCGATATCGACCATGCTCGGGTGATAGGACTGCATGGCGCGGTTGCCGAAGGGCTGCAGCAGGATGTTGTGCGCCTTGGTCCAGTTCGGCTCGTTGGTATCGGCGGTGAACAGGCCGTCGCCGCCGACCGCACGGACGCGCCGCAGCGCGCCGCGCACCGCCTTGTCGAAGCGCTTCTCGTCGGAGAGCTCCTCGACGAGATCGTGACCGGAGACGACGACGATCGGCGAGCCCATCATGTCGAGCCAGAAGATCGGGCCCAGCTCCTTGGCGAGCCGGGTCAAATGCTGCACCGGCGCCGCCGAATCCAGCGACAGCATGTTGCCGACCACCGGCTTGGCCGGCGGCTGCGGAATCGGGTCCAGTCGGTTCGTGGATGACATTGACGTGCGTTTCCCCCTCAGTAACCCTCGTCGTTGCGAGGAGCCGTTGCGACGAAGCAATCCAGACTTTTACGCGGAAAGATTCCTGGATTGCTTCGCGGAGCCTGTCATCGGGCCGCGCTTTGCGCGGACCCGCTGGCTCGCAATGACAAATTAGCCGAACCGCCTTCTACGCCATTCGATCAGCTTGGCACTGACCTCCTCCGGCTTYTCCTGCTGCGTCCAATGGCCGCTGTCGCGGACCAGATATTTTTCGAGATCGGGAATGAATTTCTCCATGCCGTCCGCGGAAGACGGCGGCAGCACCGCGTCGTTCTCGGCCATGATCATGAGCGACGGCACACGCACGGTGTGATCGAGTCCTTCGGACCGCACCCAGTTGCGCGACATGTTGCGGTACCAGTTGATGCCGCCGGTAAAGCCGGTTTTGGTGAAGGCGTCGACGAACACCTTCTTCTCGTCCGGCGACAGGATCGGCGTGCGCGGATCGTGCTTCGCGTCATAGCCCGCGATCATCTGCGGAAACGCCAGATTGACCCGCGGCGAAGCGCCGACACCGGCGATCACTTCCTCCGCCGGCGCATCGGGCGGGCGCGGCGCCGGCTTGCGCATGAACGCATCGAAAGTCTGCTCGACGCGGCTGCCGAAAATCCTGTCGGCCTCGCGCGCCGGGTCCTGGAATTGCACGATGTACATCTTGTCGCCGAAGCGCGCGCGCAGCAATTCGATCGGATCGGCCCAGGCGCGATTGGTATGGGGCGTGTTGATGCCGACCACGCCGGCGACCCGGTCGATGTGCCGCAACGGCATCTGCCAGACGATGAAGCCGCCCCAGTCGTGCCCGACGAAGATCGCCTTGTCGATCCCGAGATGATCGAGCAACCCGACGAGATCGCCGGTCAGGTGCTCGATGTCGTAGTCCTCGACCGGCTCGGGCCGGTCGGTCGCGCCGTAACCGCGCTGGTCCGGCGCGATCACCCTGATGCCGGCCTCGCTCAGCGCCTTGATCTGGTGGCGCCAGGAGAAAGCGAGCTCCGGCCAGCCGTGGCAGAGCACCACAGGCGGCTTGTCGGAGACCGGGCCCGCCTCGTAATACCCCATGCGGATTCCGTTCGTCTGCACGAACTTGAGCGGTGGCATTTCAATCATCGCAGCATTCCTACTCAGCAGCGCCCTTGATGTCGGCCGCCGGCGGCGCATAGGCCGCCTCCAGCGCGGCGAACTCGTCCGGCAGCATGTCGCACATCACCTGCACGTGCGGAATGATGTTGGCGCCGACGATGAAGCCGAAATCGAGCTGGTCGCGATAGCTCTGCACGGTGATGTTGAGCGCCTGCCCGTGTGTCGAGATCGACACCGGGAAGATGTGCAGGAGCTCGGCACCGGCGGCGTAGAGCGTCTGCCGCGGCCCGGGCACGTTCGACACCGTGATGTTGGCGGCCGGCGGCAGCACGTCGGACAGGTTCGAGCGGCTGTAAAGCAGCGCCAGGATCTGCACCATCATCGGCGCGCCCAGCATCGAGATGTTCGAGACCTGGGGCATCAGCGCGCGCAGCGGGTGCGACATCTCCTTGGATTTGGTCGACTGCGCTATGATGGCTTCGAGCCGCGCCTTGGGATCCTCGATATTGGTCGCGATCGCGCAGATCATGCCGAACACCTGGTTGTTGGCCTCGGTGTTGCCCTCCTCGCGCAGCGAGATCGGCACGGCCGCGGTCAGCGATTTCGCGGGAAGCGTGCTGTACTCCTTGAGGTAACGCCGGACCACGCCGGAGGCGAGCGCCAGCACCACGTCGTTGAGCTTGCCGCCGGCCTGTTTGGCCAGCGCCTTGGCGCGCGACAGCGAAATCGACACGCCGGCAAAGCTGCGTTCGGACGAGATCGTCTTGTTCAGCATGGTCGGCGGCGACACCATGCTGGCGAGGCTCTCGCGCGACTTCGGATCGGAGATCTTGCCGAGCACGTCGGAGACGCTCTTGACCATGGTCGGGATGTTGCCGGCAAAGCGCACCGCGCTTTCGATCTGGTACATCGCGTTGTCGAACAGGATCGAGCCGATGTCGCTCTTGCCGGTACGCGGCAGCTGCAGGTTCTTGGCGGCGGCCGAGGCGTCGAGCGGCTGGCTGAACAGCTGCTGATAGGAATCGAGCAGGTTCGCCGCGATGTCGCGCGGCTCCTGTCCGGGCTTGGTGCCTCCCGCGGGCGGATCGACTTTCCGCGGCACCGGCGAGATGTCGTAGATCATGTTGGTCAGGGCCGCGCCGGCGCCGCCGTCGATGGCGGCATGGTGCATCTTGGAATAGAGCCCGACCTCGTTGTCCTTCATGCCCTCGAACACGTAGAACTCCCAGAGCGGGCGGGCGCGGTTCAGGAGCTTGGCGTGCATCCAGCCGACGATGCGTTCGAGCGTGGCGCGGTCGCGCGGCGCCGGCAGGCTGGCGCGGAAGATATGGCGGTCGATGTCGAACTGGTCGTCCTCGACCCAGGAGGGATGGTCGATGTCGAGCGGCGCCTTCTCCAGCCGCGCCTTCAGGATCGGCGCGATGTGCAGGCGCGAGACGATCATCGCCTTGAAGTCTTCGAAGAAGTCGCCCTTGTAGTCGTCGGGCAGGCGAAAGATCGCCATGCTGCCGACATGCATCGGCATTTCCGGCGTTTCCAGATAGAGAAACGACGCGTCCAGCGACGACAGCTTCTTACCGTCAGCCATGGTTCCCTCCCGAGTATTTGACGGGCGCCTTGAGCAGCGCTTCTCGTCAGGTGGATATTGCCCGTTCCGGCGGGGCATATGCAATGGCAAACGGCCCGGCCCGGTCAAATGGCCAGAACTCCCCCTCCGGTTGCGCCAGGCGGTCCGCCACGGCCCATAGCGCTGCGGGGTTGACCCCGAGCCCGATATGGCTTGCCAGGTGCACCTCGATATTCTCGGCGCGGTCGGACGGGCGCAACAAGCAGGTTCGCCAGTTCACGACGCCGTCGGCGCGCGAATAGATCGACGTGGCAGGCACCGGAAGATCGCCGGCGATCGCCTCGCGCGCTTCCGCGAAATCCTCGACCCGCTCGCCGGACAGCGCCTCGTAGAGCCGCGTCGCATTGGTCGCCCGCACGTCGTTGGCAAAGGGGCTGCCGAGCGTGACGACGTAGCGGACCATGTCAGGCGCCTGAAGCGCCAGATCGCGAGCGTAGACACCGCCGAGGCTCCACCCCACCAAGCTCACCTTGCGTCCGGTCGCGGCATGGATCTCGGCCAGCCGGGCACGCATCGCCTCCCGCATCCGTCCCAGGCCGCCGAGATTGCGGCCCATCCGCCAGGCATGCGCCTCGTAGCCGAGTTCGCTCAGATAGCGCCGCATCGGCGCCATCGAGAGGTCGCTGGCAAGAAAGCCGGGTAACGCCAGCACAGGATGGCCGTCGCCCCTGGGCGCACGCATCAGGACCGGCGACAGCAGGACGCTGGCGTTGAACTCGAACAGTCCGCGGACCTCCGCGAGCAGGAGCCCAAGACCCGGCGGACGAAGCCCGCTTGACGCCTGTGCTCCGTCCCGCTCGATCGGCATTACTTCTTCTTGTCGCTGCTGCGCGTCCCGCCGAGGCCGGCCATGGTGACAAACATGTCCTGAAAC
>NZ_JBFULT010000272.1:0-9968 GCF_054049755.1 Bradyrhizobium sp. P5_C11_2 | reverse complement strand
TTCTTCCTACTCCGCCGCGACCATGTTCACGGGATCGCGGACGCCGATATCGTCGATGTCAGACTTGTGCGAATACTGGTCGATGCGCGCTTCGATCTCATGACGGAAATGCGCGATCAGGCCCTGGATCGGCCAGGCGGCTGCGTCGCCGAGCGCGCAGATGGTGTGGCCTTCGACCTGTTTCGTGACCTCCAGCAGCATGTCGATCTCGCGCTTGTGGGCGCGGCCGTCGGCCATGCGGGTCAAGACGCGCCACATCCAGCCCGTGCCCTCGCGGCACGGCGTGCACTGGCCGCAGCTCTCATGCTTGTAGAAATAGGAGATGCGGGCGATGGCGCGGATCAGGTCGGTCGACTTGTCCATCACGATCACGGCCGCGGTGCCGAGGCCCGAGCGCAGCTTGCTCAACGAGTCGAAATCCATCGGCGTATCGATGATCTGCTCGGCCGGCACCATGCGCACCGAGGAGCCGCCGGGGATCACGGCCTTGAGGTTGTCCCAGCCACCGCGGATGCCGCCGCAATGCTTCTCGATCAGCTCACGGAACGGAATGCCCATGGCTTCTTCGACGTTGCAGGGCCGCTCGACATGGCCGGAGATGCAGAACAGTTTTGTGCCGACATTGTTCGGACGGCCGATGCCGGCGAACCAGGCTGCACCACGACGGAGAATGTCCGGGGCAACCGCGATCGACTCGACGTTGTTGACGGTGGTCGGGCAGCCGAACAGGCCGACATTGGCCGGGAACGGCGGCTTCAGCCGCGGCTGGCCCTTCTTGCCCTCGAGGCTTTCSAGMAGCGCGGTTTCCTCGCCGCAGAYATAGGCGCCGGCGCCGTGCGCGACGTAGATGTCGAACGGCCAGCCGTTGATATTGTCCTTGCCGACCAGCTTGGCCTCATAGGCCTGGTCGATCGCGGCCTGGAGGTGCTCGCGCTCGCGGATGAACTCGCCGCGGACATAGATGTAGCAGGCATGCGCATTCATCGCGCAGCTCGCGATCAGGCAGCCTTCGATCAGGAGATGCGGATCGTGCCGCATGATCTCGCGATCCTTGCAGGTGCCGGGCTCGGACTCGTCGGCGTTGACGACGAGGTAGCTCGGCCGGCCGTCGGTCGATTCCTTCGGCATGAACGACCATTTCAGGCCGGTCGGGAAGCCGGCGCCGCCGCGGCCGCGCAGGCCGGAGGCCTTCATCTCGTTGATGATCCAGTCGCGGCCCTTGTCGATGATGGCCTTGGTGCCGTCCCAGGCACCGCGACGCCGCGCGCCCTCGAGCCCCCAGTCGTGGAGGCCGTAGAGGTTCTTGAAGATGCGGTCCTTGTCCTCGAGCATATCAGTGCTTTCCGATCAACGGTTGGCTTGCTTGTAGGCAAGCCCGGCGGCGCAGACGGCGAAAGTCAGCGCCCAGAGCAGACTGGATTCCAGCGACGCGTTCAGGCCGAAACGCTGCAGCAGGAAGATGAACGTGGCCGCCACGGCGGCATGCATCGCGATGAAGCCCCACTTCTTCATGGCACCGTTCCCCTGCACTGCCGGCTGCGAGAGATCACGCATCAGGTGGTCTCCTTCAGCGTGGTCGGTCCGCCCGTCGGCGCCGAGAACTGGCGGCCATTCTGGGGACCGGGCTTGGGCGGATTGCCGGAGGCAAAGCCGTCGAGCACCTTGCCAAAGCTCTCCTTGGTCAGGTCCTCATAGGTGTCCTTGCCGATCAGCACCATCGGCGCGTTCACGCAGGCACCGAGGCACTCCACCTCTTCCCAGCTGAAATTGCCGTCCTTGGAGAGATGGAAGGGATCGTGGTGGATGCGGTGCTCGCAGACGTGGATCAGCTCCTCGGCGCCGCGCAGGCGGCACGGCGTGGTGCCGCAGACCTGGACATGGGCCTTCTTGCCGACGGGGGCGAGCTGGAACATCGTGTAGAAGGTCGCGACCTCGAGCACGCGGATATAGGGCATGTCGAGCATGTCGGCGATGACGCGGATCGCGGCTTCCGACACCCAGCCCTCGTGCTGCTCCTGCGCCCGCCAGAGGATCGCGATCACGGCCGAGGCCTGGCGGCCGGCAGGATATTTCGCGATCTGCTGCTTGGCGAACGCGAGGTTCTCGTCCGTGAACGCAAAGCTCGCGGGCTGGACTTCCTTCGGTGCTAATCGGCGGACGGACATCTCTTCAATCTCTCACTGCATGCGGCGCGCGGTTTTCGCATTCAGGGCATTGATCCTGTCCTGCCAGAATGCGCTTGCGGTGCCGAAAACATTGTAGCCGACGTGGGTGGAGACCTTGATGCGATCGAGGATCGACAGCTCGGTCACCGTTTCCATACGCCTGGTGCTGGGATCATAGACGATCAGCTTCAGCGGGGTCTGTTCGAGGATGAAGCGCGACACCGCGTGGCTGCGATCGCTGCCGTGCTCCTCGCACATGACGACGCTGTCGGCCTCGAGCAGCCGGGCGCCGCCCTTGATCGCCTCGATCTCGACGCCCTCGACGTCGAGCTTGATCAAATATTTGCCGGCGCTTGCGACCTTGCCGTCGTCGATGAGGTTATCGARCGCGATGACCGGCACGTCCTCGCCGCCCGCCGACGCGTCGCCGGCGATGCTGAAGGCCTCGTGCTTGGTCCCGGACAGCCGCGCGGTGCCACGCGATGCGCCGATCGCACATTTCATGGTCTCGAAGCGGTTGCCGTTGATGCGCGCGTTGTTGGCGAGCTTCGGATGGTTCTGCCCCGACGGCTCGATCGCGATCGCCTTGTGCGAGCCGAACGGCTTGCTCGAGACCAGCACCGACCAGTAGCCGTAATTGGCGCCGCAATCGAGCAGCGTGTAGTCGACGTCGATGGAGTCGGCGAACAGGAGCTCCAGCTCGTCCTCGTAGTTGTAGGAGCGGTTGAGCAGCTTGCTCCAATAGCCGTCGCCGTAGGGAAATTCGAACACCGCGTCCGGGTTGAGCTTGATCGCGATGTTGCGCTCGGGCAGCGTTTTCCGCAGCAGGTTGGCGCAGGCGATGTAGCCCATGTGCGAAAAATGCGACGAGATCTTCGATCCCGTCACCAGCGCCAAGGCAGCCGTCCGCTCCCACAGGTTGGCCCCTTCAAGGGCCCCCGAGGCACGGTCAAACTGGATTGGCGCCTGCGCCATCACCGATCGACCTCTCCGAACACGATGTCGAGCGAACCCAGGATCGCCGAGACGTCGGCGAGCAGATGCCCGCGGCAGATGTGATCCATGGCCTGGAGGTGGGCGAAACCCGGCGCGCGGATCTTGCACTTGTAGGGCTTGTTGGTGCCGTCGGAGACGAGATAGACGCCGAACTCGCCCTTCGGCGCCTCGACCGCGGCATAGACCTCGCCGGCCGGCACGCGGACGCCCTCGGTATAGAGCTTGAAGTGGTGGATCAGCGCTTCCATCGAGCGCTTCATCTCGCCGCGGCGGGGCGGCGCGACCTTGTTGTCCTCGACCACGACGGGGCCCTTGCCGTCAGGCGCGTTCAGTTTCTGGATGCACTGCTTCATGATGCGCACCGACTGGCGCATTTCTTCCATGCGGATCAGGTAGCGATCGTAGCAGTCGCCGTTCTTGCCGATCGGGATGTCGAAATCCATCTCGGCGTAGCATTCATAGGGCTGCGACTTGCGCAGGTCCCAGGCCGCGCCGGAGCCGCGCACCATGACGCCCGAGAAGCCCCACTCCCAGGCTTCCTTCAGCGGCACCACGCCGATATCGACGTTGCGCTGCTTGAAGATGCGGTTGGCGGTGAGCAGGCGGTCGAGGTCCTCCACCACCTTCAGGAACGGATCGCACCAGGCCTCGATGTCGTCGACCAGCTTCTGCGGCAGGTCCTGATGCACGCCGCCGACGCGGAAGAAGGCCGCATGCATGCGGCTGCCGGAGGCGCGCTCGTAGAACACCATCAGCTTTTCGCGCTCTTCAAAACCCCACAGCGGCGGGGTCAGCGCGCCGACGTCCATCGCCTGCGTGGTGACGTTGAGCAGATGCGACAGGATGCGGCCGATCTCGCAATAAAGCACGCGGATCAGCTGGCCGCGGCGCGGCACCTCGATGCCGAGCAGCTTTTCGGCGGCGAGGCAGAAGGCGTGCTCCTGGTTCATCGGCGCGACGYAGTCGAGCCGGTCGAAATAAGGGATCGCCTGGAGATAGGTCTTCTGCTCGATCAGCTTTTCGGTGCCGCGGTGAAGCAGGCCGATATGCGGGTCGACACGGGCGACGACTTCACCGTCGAGCTCCAGCACCAGACGCAGCACGCCGTGCGCGGCCGGATGCTGCGGCCCGAAGTTGATGGTGAAATTGCGAAGCTGTTCGGGTTGCTCGTTCATGATCAGACCTTCGGCCCTGCTTTTTCATCACCCGGAAGGACCGGATAGTCGGCTCCCTCCCACGGCGACAAAAAGTCGAACTTGCGGAATTCCTGGTTGAGCCGCACCGGCTCGTACACCACCCGCTTCTCCTGGTCGTCGTAGCGGACCTCGACGAAACCGGTGGTCGGGAAATCCTTGCGCAGCGGATGCCCCTCGAAACCGTAATCGGTGAGGATGCGGCGCATGTCGGGATGACCGACGAAGAAGACGCCGTAGAGATCGTAGGCCTCGCGCTCGAACCAGTCGGCGCCGGGAAACACCTCGATCAGCGACGGCACCTGCGTGGTCTCGTCGGCCTGGGCCCTGAGCCGGATTCGCGCGTTCAGCGTCGGCGACAGGAAGTGATAGATCACGTCGAAACGCTTCTCGCGGTCCGGATAATCGACTGCCGTGATGTCGGTGAAGTTGATGAAGCGGCAATTCGGATCGTCGCGAAGGTACTTGACGACCTCGACGATCCTGGCGGCCTCGACATCCACCGTGAGCTGATTGAAGGCGACCGAATGACCGGTGGCGGCGCCCGGAAGCGCGCCAACGATCGTTTGCCCAAGGGCGTCGAGCTTGCCATCGTCCATGACGTAAAACCTTAGCGTTCGATGGTGCCGGTGCGCCGGATCTTCTTCTGAAGCAGCAGCACGCCGTAGAGCAGCGCTTCCGCGGTGGGCGGGCAGCCCGGCACGTAGATATCGATCGGCACGATACGGTCGCAGCCACGCACGACCGAGTAGGAATAGTGATAGTAGCCGCCGCCGTTGGCGCAGGAGCCCATCGAGATGACGTAGCGCGGCTCGGGCATCTGGTCGTAGACCTTGCGCAGCGCCGGCGCCATCTTGTTGGTGAGCGTTCCCGCCACGATCATCACGTCGGACTGGCGCGGCGAGGCCCGCGGCGCGAAGCCGAAACGCTCGACGTCGTAGCGCGGCATCGACACCTGCATCATCTCGACCGCGCAGCAGGCGAGACCGAAGGTCATCCACATCAGCGAGCCGGTGCGCGCCCAGGTGATGAGGTCGTCGGTCGCCGCGACGAAGAAGCCCTTGTCGGACAGCTCCGAATTGACCTCGAGGAAGAACGGATCATTGGCCCCGACCGGCTTGCCGGTCGACGGATCCAGGATGCCCTTGGGGGCCGGCGTGATGACCGGACCGGCGGACGGTGCAGGGTTCAATCCCATTCCAGTGCCCCTTTCTTCCATTCATAGGCGAACCCGACCGTCAGCACGGCGAGGAACACCACCATGGACCAGAAGCCGGTCGCGCCAAGCTTGCCGAACGCCACCGCCCAGGGAAACAGGAACGCCACCTCGAGGTCGAAGATGATGAAGAGGATGGCGACCAGGTAGAAGCGGACGTCGAACTTCATGCGGGCGTCGTCGAAGGCGTTGAAGCCGCACTCATACGCCGAGAGTTTTTCCGGGTCGGGTTGCTGGAACGCGACGATGAAGGGCGCGATCAGCAGCACCAGGCCGATGAGGCCCGCTACCCCTATAAAGACGACGAGTGGAAGATAGTTCTGTAGAATGCCGCTCATTGACGAGCCCTTTTTCCCGCAGCCTCGGGACAGCCACGGATTCGTCCGATTTGGAATTATTCTGAGCCTTAGCGCAGTGCACCAATGGGCGCAAGACACGCTCTTTTTAGGCCCTTTACCGCTCCCCGAACGGCGGAAATCCCGGAATCACCCCGCGCTGGTATGGAGCAGATCGCCAAACCCAGCAAGAGTGGCCGCAGTTTTGCACGGCAGCCGCTCTGAGATTGCCGCGCACAGGTCCCGGCAACTACTTGCCGTGGAGCGTCCGGCCAAATTGCTGCGTTTTTTTGGTGCGGCGGCGCACCCAGACCCCGGCGATCACCAGCACGGGAGCCCCCACCGTCACCCAGGCGACATATTGGCCGACCGGCCCCCAGAGCAGTGCGGCCATGAGACCGGTGACGGTCACAGCCGCGAGCAGGATAGGTGCAGCAAAGACACGTATCCACAGGCGCGAGCTGTCCCGGGAGCCATGCATCACGACGGGACCGGGGCTCGTCTGGCGAATGCGTCATGACGGGCGGGCATCCGCTTCCGCCGCCGCACCAGCCAGAGATAGAGGCCGCTGCCGATCACGACCATCGTGAGCACGTCGAGTGCGGCCCAGATCAGCTTCAGCGGCATGCCGCCGTAGTCGCCGAAATGCAGCGGCTGCGAGATCAGCAGCGCCTGGAGATAGACCGGAAGCGCCCGGCTGTCGGCGACCTCCCCGGTCTCGCCGTCGAGCAGCACCGGCTTCAAGAGCCGCGACGTCAGGGCCGTATCGCCGCGCATGAAGGCGGCGAAGTGGTGCGAGGACGTGAACGGCGTGCCCGGAAACGCGATGAAGGCGATCTCCATGCCGGGCGCCGCCGTCTTGGCGCGCGCAACGACGCCGTCGAGCGAGGCGAGCTGCGACGGCGGCGGCTTGCCGGCATAGGGCGCGACCATGCTGGCGAGCTCGGTCGCCTTCCACCGGTTGAGCATCAGTTCGGCCCAGGTGTTGACGACGCCGGTGAGCCCGACCACCAGCGCCCAGGCCACCGTCACCACGCCGATCAGATTGTGCCAGTCGAGCCAGATCACGCGGCGCGAGGCGTGATCGCGAATGGTGGCAAAGCGCAGGCGGCGGGTGAACGGCCAGTACAGCACGACGCCGGAGACGATTGCGACGGCGAACAGCAGTCCCATCCCGCCAAGAAACAGCTTTCCGGCCTGGCCGGCGAACATGTCGGTGTGCAGCTTGAGCACGATCAGCATCGGCCCGACACCGACCGGCCCGAGCAGCTTGGCCGAGACGGCGTCGAAGGCGCGGACGGTCGCGTTGTCCGGGAACCCGTCGACAGCACTGTTGGTGAAGGCCGTCACGATCCCGGGCTCGTCGGGATCGGCGGCGAGCGCGGCGTTGGCGACTTGCTGAGGCGTCGCGCGCGCCGCGCTCGCATGAGCTTCGGGCTGGGGGGCATAGCCCAGGAGCTCATCGATCTCGTGATGGAAGACCAGCGGCAGGCCGGTCAGGCAGAGCAAAAGCAGGAAGACGGTCGAGATCAGGCTGGTCCAGGTGTGGACCACCGACCAGAGCCTGACCGTGCGCGCCTTCACGCTTGTCCTCCCTCGCCTCTCCTCATCATTTGCCTCACCATTTGTAGGAGACGCTGGCGGTGACGCGCCGGCGATCGCCGTAGAAGCAGGACGAGGCCGCCGCGCAGCTCGCGACGTAGATCTTGTCGGTCAGGTTGATCACGTTGATTGCCGTGCGCCAGTTCTGCCATTCGTAGTGGAGCACGAGATCGCCGAGCACGACCGCGGGAACTTCGAGCGTGTTCGCAGCGTCCGCCCAGGACGAGCCGACGTAGCGCACGCCGCCGCCGAACCCAAATCCTTCGAGCGGCCCGTCCTTGAACGTGTAGTCCGCCCAGCCCGAGACCAGCAGCTCAGGCGTGTTGGTCGGCGTCTTGCCGACCAGCGCCGGATCGAGGTCCTTGCTGGTGAAGAGATGATAGGCGGTGAAGGAACCGATCAGTTTCAGCTCCTTGGTGGCGTTGGCCACCGCTTCGAGCTCGATGCCGCGCGAGGTCACCTCGCCGGTCTGGTTCTGCAGTACCGGGACTATGCCCGGCGCCGTCGTCGCCACATTTTGACGAACCAAGTCGAAGGCCGAAACGGTGAAATAGCCGTCGAACCCCTTTGGCGCGACCTTCACACCGATTTCGGCCTGCTTGCCGGTCTCCGGCAGAAACAGTTGGTTCTGGGCGTTCAGGCCGATGATCGGATTGTAGCTCGTCGAATAGGAGACGTAGGGCGCGATGCCGTTGTCGAAATTGTAGATCAGCCCGGCGCGCCCGCTGAACTTGCTGTCGTCGCGGCTGCCGACCGTGGCTCCGGTGGAGCGGTTCTCCTGGGTGGTCTCGACCCAATCGTTGCGGCCGCTCAGCACCAGCGTGAAGTTGCCGAGCTTCATCTGATCCTGGAGATAGGTGCCGGCCTGCTTCTGCGTAATGAGAAAGTTTYGGAACGGATCGCCGCCGAACGGAATGTCGTTTAGACCGTACACCGGATTCAGGACGTTGATCGAGGGGACGCCGAAGCCGAAAAGCTCGTAGTCGTCGATCTGATAGCCCTTCAGATCCACCCCGAACAGCATCGTGTGCTTCACCGGACCAGTGTCGAAGCGGTACTCCAGCTGGTTGTCGAGATCGGCCTGATTGGCGGTGTTCTTCGCATACCAATTGTAGCGATTGAGAGTGGCGGTGTTGACGTCGCCCCAATTGTTGCCGACGTAACCGCGATAGGTCACGTCGACATGGGCGAAGCGCGCATTCTGCCGGAACGTCAAATCGTCGGTGAGATTTCGCTCGAACTGGTAACCGAGCATCTCTTGCTCGCGCGTGAACTTGTCGACGCTGGGATCGCCGGTGAAAAAGCTGGTCGGGATCTTGCCGAACGGAGCGTTGGTCACCGTGCCCTGATAGGGCAGGAAGTTGATGCCGCGGGTTTCCTGCCGGGAAGCAGAGGCCAGCACCGTGAACGTCGTGTCGGCATCCGGCTTCCAGGTCACCGACGGCGCGATGAAGTAGTTGTTGTCGGGCGTGAAGTTGACCTGGGTGGGGCCGTTCTGGACCTGGCCGACGACGCGGTAGAACAGCTTGCCGTTTTCGGGCTGTGTCGCGACTGGACCACCGACATCGAAGCCGACATAGGCGTTGCCGAAATTGTTGACGCCGGTCTCGATGTAGCGGATCGGCTCGGCCGGCGGCAGCTTGCTGATGACGTTGACGATGCCGCTCGGGCTCGATCCGCCGTAGAGCACCGCGGATGGACCGCGCAGCACCTCGACGCGCTCCATGTTGAATGGCTGGAGCTTCCAACTCGCATAGGACGTGTAGAACAGCTGCATGCCGTCGAGGAACAGTCCGATGTCGTCGGACTTGAAGCCGCGGATCAGCCACCAGTCGTTGCGCGTGTCTACGCCGAAGGTGCCGGCGCGCACGCCGGCGGCGTAGCGCAGAACCTCGTCGAGCTTGTTGGGCTTCTGGTCGCGGATCTGCTCGGCGCCGATCACCGACACCGACTGCGGCGTCTCCATGATCGGCGTGTTGGTCTTGGTGCCCGACGAGCTGCGATTGGCGACGTAGCCGTGCACCGGGCCGCGCGGCGTCTCGACGAAGCCGACGTTGCGCTGCGGCTGCGGCTTCTGGCTGTTGGCGCTCTGTGCCGAGCGCTGCGCACGGCGCGGCGCGGTCGTGGCTGCGCGGCGGCGTTGTTCCGGCGCGGCGACCGTCACCGGCGGCAGGTTCGTCGCGCCGGATTGCGGCGAAGATTGTGCGAACGACGCTTGCGGCATCAAGACCCAAGCGGATGCGGTCGCCAACACGGCCGACCGCAGCATTCCAAGACTGTTCAACGCGCACCCCAAAACTGCGTATTTATTGCGTCACGCCGTCAGTCCCGTGACGGCCTGCGCAGCGCTGACGCTTACGTGAGGGAACGCGATTTCGCTAATTGAAAACTTCTTAGAGAGACTCTTAGAAGCGATCCAACATTTCAGAACATTGCTGAGAGATCAGCGCGGAATTTTCTC
>NZ_JBFULT010000271.1:0-9972 GCF_054049755.1 Bradyrhizobium sp. P5_C11_2 | reverse complement strand
GGAACAAGCCAGTGGGCAAGCCGGGCCAGCGCAAGGGGCGGAAAAAGAGCGGGCAACGGACGAAGGCTGGCGAGCAACAGCTTGCCAGGACTGATGAAGCACGGGCGGCGGAGGTTGGCCAAGAAATCGGTCAAGAGATCGGTCAAGAGATCGTTCAAGAAATCGGTCAACCGACCAGTCCAGACATAAATGTATCGGTCGCCCCGAACCCAGCCTCGCCAGCTTTCGCAACTCCGACCACCGCGAGCGCACCGATCACACCACCGGAACTCGTCGCGGTGAGCCCCCACGCGATCGCAAATGCCTGCGCCGACTACGCCATGACGTCGCTCCAGCAGAGCTGGGCGCTGTTCGGGAAGCTCGCGTCTGCGCGGTCACCTGCCGAGGCCTTCGCGTTTCAGATGGAGTTTGCGAAGGAGGCCTGTGAAACCTTCGCCGCGCAGTCGCGGAAGATTGCCGACCTGCACGAGGAATTGGTCAGGCAGCGCGTCGTGCATTTCGAGGGCTGGGCGGCGGGGGTCACGCAGACCACATTCGAGCTGCGCGCGACACGTCACTAGCGCGCTACGCCGCGTCGACCTCCTCGGACGCCGGGCCTGTCACGAGCCCGTCGAGACTGACCATCAGGAGATCGGCGATGTGCATCAGCTGGTAGAGCGGAATGTCCGCCTCGCCGTTCTCGGCCAGCGCCACGAAGGTGGGCGCCACGCCGATGAGCTCCGCCAGCTGGGCTTCGGTGTAGCCGCGGGTCTCGCGCGCGGCTCTGACGCGCGCACCGATCGCTTGCTTGTGCCGGGACTGCTCGTCCGCGGTCATCATGACGGCCTGTTCGTCCGGGCTCGCATAGCCGTCCGCGAACGCGCTGCCGATCAGCCTGCCCCTGCGCCAGGCGACCCGGCAGCCCTTGCGCAGTCCGCTGCTGAAGATCAGCGAAAACTGCTCCGCGACCCAGAGCGACGAGTTGAGTTGCAGGCGGGCGCCGGTGCCGGAGACATCGCGGATGGTACAGGGCACGCTGATGCTGCTGCCGGTGCCGTTGTCGAACTCGACAATCCCGGTCCTCAACGTGTGATGTCTGACTGCGGCGCGATGATCGCTCATGACAGCTCCCGTAACCTGCGGCGTCGAACGGCATATCCGACGCATCCTTAAAATTCAGGCGCAAATTCCGCAGAATTTCGCCTGAACGCCGCCACCGGTTCAATCGCGACTGGACGCCATGGTAAAGGATTTGCTCCCAATCGGTACGATTGCGGGCATGCATGTTTTCCTTGCTTTAGCCGGGCGCGAACCTAGGGTGCGCCTCGCCAGCATGGAGGATCAGGCTTTTGACGGACGACACCACGAAATGCCCGAACTGCAATTCGGAGCATGCCTATCAGGATCGCGATCTCTGGATCTGCCCGGAATGCGCCCATGAATGGAGCGCTGCGGCCGGTGCGGCAACGGATGCGCCGCAGGAGGCGGGCGTGCGCGATGCCCATGGCAATGTGCTCGCCGACGGCGACAGCGTCATCGTGATGAAGGACCTCAAGGTCAAGGGATCGTCATCTGTCGTCAAGGGCGGCACCAAGGTCCGCAACATCCGCCTCCAGGACGCCACCGACGGCCACAACATCGCCTGCAAGATCGACGGCATCGGCGCGATGAACTTGAAATCGGAGTTCGTGAAGAAGGCCTGATGTGCAGGGTGGGTTGGCGTGAGCGTAACCCACCCGCGCTCAGCGCTGCCGCTGCGCCAGATAAAACCCGCACAGCACCGTCACCAATCCCGCCGCCTGCAACGCCGTCGGCGGCTCGYCGAGCAGCAGCCACCCGGTGAGCAGCGTCAGCGCCGGCACACAGGCGGGAAACACCGCGGCGCGCGCGACGCCGAGGCGCTGCACCGAGACGGCGAACAGATAGAGCGCGGCGGGTCCGGCAAGCACGCCCTGCGCCAGCGCCTGGATCGCGTTCTCGGACACGCCGATCGCCGCGATGCGCGAAAGCCCGCCGGTCAGCAGGTAGAGCGGCAGCAACAGCAGCGACAGCACGTTGATGACGGTCGCGGCCGAGAACGCCGAGACGCGCCAGTGGCGCAGCAGCGCGCCAAAGCCCGCGAACATCAATCCGGTGAGCACGAAGATCAGATCGCCCTGCACGCCGTCGGCCCCGATATGGCCGATCGATTCGGCGCCGATCACGCCGAGGCCGCCGACGATGACGATGGCGCCGGCCAAGCGCGAGACGGAGATCTTCTCCTTGAGGAACAGGGCAGCGAGCAGCAGGCCGCCGAGCGTCGCACAGGACGGCTGGATCACGCTGCCATGGCCGAGCGGCACGAACAGGAAGCCGGTGTAGGAGATCAGCGACATCACCGGGCCGCCCAGCACCATCAGCGCAAGGCCCCTGCCCCAGCCGATGCCGCAGAGATCACCGACGCCCGCGCGCAGCACCAGCGGCAGGAACGCGATGYCCGACCAGACATAGCGATGCACCAGGAGATCGACCGGCGTGAAGCCGACCTTCAAGCCATGCCGCGTGCCGGCAAAGCCGAGCGCCCAGAACAGCGCCGCGCCCAGCCCGCAGAGCACGCCGATCAGTGCCGGCGCCGCATCGTTCGTTCGAAAGGGAGCGTCAGCGCCGCTCGTCCGCTGATCCATGCAGCAAGCGTTACGTCGGCGGGTGGCACAGCTCAACCCATGCGGTCGCAGGGCTGGCACGCGGCAGCAGATGCGGATTGCGCAATCGTAGGGTGGGTTAGCGACCTACGATCTATCGCTCAGAAGAATCCGGGGCTGAGATCGAGCCCGTAGGTCAAGCTCAGCACGAACACGAACAGTGCGGCCGCAGCGAACAGTGCGACATGCCTGAGAATGAACGCGCGCGGCGATGCGCTTGCAATGACGGCTTTCTGGGCAACGGGCATGACGGACTCCAGTATGAAATCAATTATTGGCCGCTGAGGATGCGGCGGCCGCATCAAGCAGCGCGATCTGCAAAACAACTATTAAGGAGGTCACACGCGTCTTGAACGGCCGTACACAATCGAGGCATCGCGCGATTTTTTTCGGCTTCGGCTTCTCGATCCGCGCACGCGCGACGAAAACGCGCTGGTCGCTGCCGCAAAGAAAAACCGCGCTCCCGAAGGGAACGCGGTTTCGATGAATGCCGCTTCTCGCGATATCAGTTCAGCGGGCGCTGCCCGTGGTCACCGTCGCGGTCTTCACCTTGCGCGGCGTCAGCACGCTGGCCTGGTGAACCGTGGCGCTCGCGGCAGGCGCCGTCGCCTGCTGCTGGACATGTCCGGCACCGAGCACGCTGACCTGCACGGCGGAGACCGGGAAGCCATTGGCCTCATAGGCCGGCAGTTCGGCAGCGAGAGCGGCAGTGCTGCCCGCGATCGTCAGAATGGCGGCGATCGACAAAGTCTTCTTGTTCATTGGTGATGCTCCTGGAAGAAGGGTCGGAGCACATCTAATCGTCTTTCGCTGCATTGCGACACGCCTTGGTGCATTGCAACATCGCGCCCAGCGCATGGCAATATGTTTAATGCGCGCAACCTCTTGGCGCCGCCCCGCCTGCCGCGACGTGACACTGTCCAAACACTGCCCAGACACCCAAGCCCGGGATCAGCCGCCGAGCACGTTACCCCAGCCGTCGAAGAGATAGGCCTTCCAGGCCACGGTCCCATCCTCGCGCGGCTGGCTGGCGCGGCGATAGTCGTCGGCCTCCTCGGCGGTCCAGGTGATGATCGTGTCGGAGACGAGATCGTGCAGGATGGCGGGTTCAGCGGGATCGAAGGCGTCCATGGGACGAAGCGAGGAATGCGTGCTCATGGACGACCAAACGCACTGCCGGGCGCAAGGTTGCGCGAGGCGTCGGGCAAAAAAACACCCGGTCAAGGCGCACCAATCTGTCCCCGTCACCCTGAGGTGGCCGCTTCTTCAGCGGCCCTCGAAGGGCGACGGCCCAACTGCATCCGAGCCACTCATCCCGCGCGCTGCCGCGCACCGCACGCCTCGCACCTCCAGCGACAACGGCTTCGCCGTTGCGCGGGGATGACGGATACCTACTTCAACGCAGTCGCCAGCGATTGCAGCTTCGCAACGAGATTGGTGCCGAGCGCGTAGATGATTTCGATGATGGCGAGCGCGATGCCCGCTGCGATCAGGCCGTATTCGATCGCGGTGGCGCCGGATTCATCGGCGGCAAATTCGGCCAGCATGCATTTCAACTTCACACTCGTGTCCTTCCCAGATCGGCCGGACATTGCCGGCGCGAGAGAAATGCATTTCCACAATCCAAGATTGAGTTAACTTCGATCGCTCAATTTGACGGGACTCCACGCCGCCAATTTGGCGGTTCCGGCCTTGGAACCGCATGGAACCCGCGCGTTGCCCCCGGGCAACACCCGCCTGAAAAGCTCCTTTTCCCGAAATTGYGCCATTGCGCCGCCACACCGTCCTCCGAACAATCGACCTACCGCGTGCTTGGCTGTGCAACACTGGTTCGAACAGAACCTTTTGGAGGCAGGGATCATGAACGATCAGCGGTCTCTCATCGTGGCGGTCTCGTGCCCCTCGGCCGTCCTCGTCGGCTGGCTCGCACTCTCGCTGTCCGCCTACGCCCCGGCCCTGGTCGAGAACAGCGGCGCCAATGCGGCAACCATCTCCCGCGCGAAGGACCTCACGCGCCTCGAACTCGCCGATGTCCCGCGCGCCGCCACCATCGAGGATGGCGTCGCCTTGACGGCCGCCATCGCGGCCGCCGTGGCTGCGGCGCCGAGCTCGACGACCGCTGAAACAGCCGCGCCCGATGCGCCTGCGCCGGTCCAGCTCGCCTCCGCCGATCCGACCGACATGCTGCCGGTGGAAACGGCCCCTTCCAAGGTTTCGACCGAACCCGTTGCCGTCAGCGGCGAGGCCGCACCGGCGCAGGAGCCCGCGATCAAGCTCGCATCCGCCGACCCCGGTGATGTCGTGCCATCCGACGCGCTCTCGCCCGCAACGATCACGACCGGGCCCGCTTCTGTCGCGAGCAAGGCGTCGCCGTCCGCGGACACCGTGGCCGTGCTCGACGAATGCTTCGTCATCGACGCCTGCATCGATCGCTATCTCTGGGCGCTCTACCAGCGCACCGCGAAGGAAGATTCGATCAAGGTGCAGGAGCGCCGCGCCGTCACCGTCAAGCGCAGGGGCAAGATGGTCACGGTGATGCGCAGCTTCACCAAGCTGGTCGACGAGGATTTCGGCTGGAAGGATCCGAAGGCGGCCGACCATGCCGGCATGCCGCTGATGGACTACGTGATCGGCGGCATGGACAAGAGCTTCAAGCGAAAACTGTTTCGCACGCTGCTCGCCGCCGAAGCCGCCGGCCTGTCGCCGGGCATCACCAGCGCGTTCCGCGACGACTATCGCCAGTCGATCGCCAGCGGCCTGAAGGCCGCCTCCGACCGCTCCTATCACGGCGGCAGCACGCGCGGCGGCTACGGTCACGGCATGGCGGCCGACATCGTCTCGACCGCCGGCAACAACCGCGCGCAACGCTGGGTCTCGACCGAGATCCTGTGGAAGTGGGTCGACGCCAACGGCAAGGCGCTCGGCATCGGCCGGCCCTATCTCGGCCGCGATCCGCCGCATGTCGGCCCGGTCGACGGCCAGGAATACGTCTCGAAGCGCGGCAGCGGGGATCGGCAGCAAGTCGCGAACGCAAAGCCGAGGAAGGTCCACGTCGCATCGAAGCCGAAGCCGCCGAAAGCGCAGGCCGCGCGCGAGCAGAAGAACCCGGCGAAGCCGCAGAAGTCGGCACAATCCGCTGCGAAGCGGGCGACCTGAGCCCCTGACGCGTTACGCGCCTCGCACGGGCAGCGGCACGAGGCGCATCTCGGCCGTGCCAGCCTCTTGCGTGCGCACCAGCACGGCAAAGATGGTCTCGACCGCAAGCCGCACCGCCGCCTCCATCGCTGCGCCCTTGGCCAGATGCGCGGCGACCAGCCCGGCGAGGAGATCGCCGGTGCCGTAGGGGCGGATCGGCAGGCGCGGCGTCGCAAAGCGCGACAATTGGCCGTCCGCGCACAGGATCGTCTCGACCTGCCCCGCCAGCGTGTCGGTGAGCGTGCAGCCGGTGGCGACGACGTCGACCCGGCCCTGCCCCGCAATCACCGCGCACGCCGCGCGCAAGGCGTCCGCGTCCGCGATTCTGACGCCCGAGAGCAGCTCGAGCTCGAACTGGTTCGGCGTGGTCAGGCTTGCGGCCGGCAGCAGGCGGTGCCGGACTACGTCCAAAATGCCGTCGGCGACATAGATGCGGCCGTCATCGCCGATCACGGGGTCGCAGAGATAGAGCAGCCTTGAATTCCGCGTCAGCGCGCGCTCGACGAAATCGGCGACGACGACGGCGTTGTCGGGCGAGCCGAGATAGCCGGTGATGAGCACGGCGGCCTCGTCGACCAGATCGCGCTCCTCGACGCCCCTGAGCAGATCGGCGACGAGCTCGGCGTCCAGCACCCGGCCGCGCAGGCTCGGATAGCGCGGATGGTTGGACAACAGTGTCGTCGGCACCGCCGCGACGTTCACGCCCTCCGCCTGCATGGCGTAGGCGGCCGCGCTGTTGCCGACATGGCCGTGGACCACCTGGCTTTGAATGGAGATGACGAGCATGTGGCGGTCCGTAAGGTTAAATGCTGAGCGAGGCAAGCGTAGCTGGCGTAGCCCGGATGGAGCGAAGCGCAATCCGGGAATCGTGCGGCAAGCTCAAGACCCGGATTTCGCTTCGCTCCATCCGGGCTACAAGACTTCATACCCGAGCCCCGGCCGCAGCGCCCGCATCTGCCGCGCCAGACGCCGGTGTCCGGTCTCCTCCGACCGCCCCAGTCGATCGGCGACCGCGACATGGTCCGCATCGCTCTTGTGCTGGTTGAGCTTGGCCTGCCCCTCGACCTGATCGACCACGAGGTCGATGACCCGGATCGCCGCCAGCATGCTCTCGCGCTTGCCGGGCTCCATCTGCGCGAGGTCCCAGGGCTGTTTGGGTAGCCGCGCCTCGGAGACCGCGAGCAGCGCATCGCCATGGCCGCGGTTCTCGCTGTGCCCGCGCAGATGCGCGACCCCCGACAGGTGCACGGCCTCGTAGAGCCAGGTCGAGACGTTGTCGGGCGAGGCGTACCAATCGTTGGAGATGTAGGCGTCGTCGCCCGCGACGATCAGCAGGAAGCGCCTGGCGCCGTCGGCGAGCTCGACCAACGGGTTTTTCGCCGTGAGATGGATCTGCACGATCGTGCTCCCGTCACGCTGCCCCAGCACGAACGGCACGTGCGAGGCACGCGGGCCATGCGCATCCGACGCCACGATCACGCCAAAGCCGCGCGCAGCCGCGAACTCCAGCGCACGCTGCTGCTCGATGCGGAACTGCGGACGGAGGACATGCATGGCGCGGCACTCGATGGCTGGACGAAGGACCATACGAGGCTAACCCATCATCCGGCGAAATCCGAAACGATATTGGGCCGCAAACGCAGATGTCAGGAATGATTTCGGCGTCGCGCAAGCTCGCCGAGATAGGCGCAGAACATGTCGGCCAGCCCATCGGCACGACGCGCGATCTCGGCCTCGCTGCGCGGCGTCTCCGAGAAGCGCTTGCCGACCTCGCTCAGCGTCGTCTTGATCAGCTCCCCGGCGAGTTCGCGCGTTGCCTCCTAGGCCTCTGGCAACGCCTCGCGCATAAAGATCGCGACAATGCCCTCGCCGGCTGCCCGCGCCTCCTGCGCCTCGGGCGCGTCACGATAGAGCGGCGCGGCATCGCTGAGCGCGCTACGGATCGCGGCCTCCTCGCATTCGGAGCGAATGAAGGCGTGGACCAGCGCGCGCAGCCGCACCAGTGGCGGCTTCGTCGGGTCCGCCAAAATGCCGCGCAGGAGCTCGCTTGTGCTCCGCCACTCATCGCTCTGGAGACGGAACAGGATCGCCGCCTTGTTCGGAAAATATTGGTAGAGCGATCCGACGCTCACCCCGGCCCGCTCCGCCACCCGCGCGGTGGTGAAACGCTGCGCCCCCTCCTTCGCCAAGACCTGAACAGCGGCATCCAGGATAGCCGCGACCAGCTCGTTTGAGCGGACCTGTTGCGGCTGTTTTCGTGAGGAAACTGAACGGCTTCGACGATCGGCCAAGATGCGCCCGGGGTAATGCGAATAGGAAATGCGACGAATTAGTCGTATTTCAATTCGTACGCAAGCACGCGCTTTTGCCGCGAACTCTGGAGACACCAAATGACCACCCCGACTATCACGTCGCTTGCGCCGCTGCTGGATCGCCTGTTCGACGAGGACGAAGCAGCACGCGGCGCAATGCGAGTTGCCTTCGCCCACCTGACCGACGCCGACCGCGCACGGATGATGCGGAGCAAGACCGATTACGCCGACCTCTACGGACGCCTGAGGGACGTCCCGCTCGCGGTCACCCGCGAGACCGGCGCGCTGCTCTACATGCTGGCGCGCAGCTCGCGCGCCAAAACGATCGTCGAGTTCGGCACCTCGTTCGGCATCTCGACCCTGCACCTTGCCGCAGGCCTGCGCGACAATGGCGGCGGCCGGCTCATCACCAGCGAGTTCGAGCCGTCCAAGGCGGCGCGGGCGCGGGACAACCTCTCGGCCGGCGGGCTGCTCGATCTCGTCGAAATCCGCGAGGGCGATGCGCTGAAGACGCTCAGCGCCGATCTGCCTGACACGATCGATCTCGTGCTGCTCGACGGCGCCAAGGCGCTCTACCCGGAGATCCTGGGTCTGGTCGAAGGCCATCTCAGGCCGGGTGCGATCATCGTCGCCGACAACGCCGACGACAGCCCCGACTATCTGGCGCGCATGCGCACGCCCGGAGGCGGCTACATGTCCACGCCCTTTGCCGAAGACGTCGAGCTCTCCGTGCGGATCGATTAGCGCCGAATCGGACCACTGCGCCCCCGGAGCCGCCGCGCGATTCATCGCGCGGCGGCTTCAGGCTGCATCCGATTTGTCGCAGGCCCGTCACTCACACGTGATACCTGCTCCCGGCAAAAGCCATGTTCCGCGTGCTAAACATACCTACCGCGCGGTATCTTTCGTGCTCCCAGGTTCGCCATGACGTCCGCCTTCAACGCCTACACAGCCCTTGCCCTCGCCATCGTCTTCGAGGTCACCGCATCCGCCTTTCTGCAGCAATCGGCGCAGTTCACGCGGCCGTGGCCGACGCTGGCGATGGTGCTGTTCTACGTCGCCTCGTTCTACGCGCTGTCGGTCGCGATCCGGGTGATTCCCCTGAGCATCGCCTACGCGATCTGGGGCGGGGTCGGCATCATCCTGACCGCCACCCTCTCCTTCGTGCTGTTCCGCCAGATGCTGGACGCCGCCGCCTTCGTCGGCATCGCCCTGATCGTGTCCGGGGTCGTGATCATCAACCTGTTCTCGGAGACGACGGTGCATTGATGGGTGCAAGCGCCTACACCCGCGCCAAGCAGCCCGAGCAGGTGCGGCGTGCCCTGCTCGCCCACGCTGCGGCTATCGCCATGGACCACGGTGTATCAGGCGTCACCGTGCAGGCGGTGGCGGCGGCCGCCGGCGTCACCAAGGGCGGGCTGTTTCATCATTTCACCAGCAAACAGGCGCTGATCGAAGGCCTGTTCACCGATCTGCTCGCCCGCGTCGACGCCGAGATCGACGCCGCCGTCGAAGCGGATCCGAAGCCGCGCGGCAGCTTCACGCGCGCCTATGTCAACGCGGTCTTCACCGGCAAGGCGTTCGGCTTCGCCACGCCCTGGGCCGCGCTCAGCATGGTCGTGGTCACCGATCCGTCGCTGCGCCGGCTCTGGAACGACTGGATGAAGGCGCGCCTGAAGCGGCATCGCGCCACCGACGGCACGCCCGAGCTCCAGATCGTGCGCCTCGCCGCCGACGGCGCCTGGCTGTCCTATGTCACGACGGGACAGACCCGCATGAGCGCGGACCTTCGCGCCGTGCACGAC
>NZ_JBFULT010000270.1:0-10011 GCF_054049755.1 Bradyrhizobium sp. P5_C11_2 | reverse complement strand
TCCCGGATTACGCTTCGCTCCATCCGGGCTACGAGACTGCGTCGGTCCGGCGCGCAGCTTCGATCCGCAAGATTGCCGGTCTCGTCTCAATTGCCGCGTCAGCGTTTGGAGTCCCGTCGGGCCTGCGCCCGCTTGTTGGCCTGCGAGACCCTTCCGATTTTTTCCGGTGGAAGTTTCTTGATCCGGCGGCGGCTCGGGATGGACCGCATGCCGTCATGCGAAGTTGGGGGCGTCTGCGGTCGCGCAAACTGACGTGCCCGGCGAAGTGCCAGCGCCCGTCGCGCCGCTTCCCCGAGCTCCCGTCGTGCCTCAAACTTCCGGATGCGCCTCAGCTCGTTCTTGACGCGTTTGATGGCGGCAGCGAAGACTGATTGGCGCCGGTTTGCGTGCTCTGCCGTTCCGGAGAAGCTCTTGCCGCGCGGGTCGGCCGTCCCCTTTGTTTCGCGGCGTCGATGCCGCGACAATGTACGCTCCCTGTCGCGCAGATCCCGTAGCCGGTCGCGAAGGCCCTCAAGTCCATCGCGCTCCATTTCTCCAACCACGGGATGGTGCGTATTCAAGATGACTTCGCGCTCGTCCTGGTTCAGAAGGCTGAGCTCGGATTTGCATGGAACTGACATCGCACGCTCCCTTCCGGGTTATTCGCGCATTGCCACAATGCGCGCTTGGAAGGCGCGGCGATACCGGGTGATTACCCGTTGGAAGTGGGGGAATCCTCCTTAGTGCACATGCGCACCAGGCTTGGGCAAAATCCGTTCATCTGTCGTCACGGACATGCGAGCACAGCGCGTGCACGAGGCCGGGACGACACGGAGGATGTGGCGCTGTCAGGTCCGTGGATTGCGTCGCACCATCCGGGCTACGCGACGCTGTGTTCGTGGAAATACCGCTTCAGCGCAGCGCGGCGGTGCGCACGACGAAGGACGTCGTCTCGAGCTTTGCGGTCGCGCTGCCCGAGAAGCTGTCGCAGGACAGGCCCTGCATCGGATCGTCGGCAAAGCCCATCGCGATCACGGCCTGCGGCTTGACGAAATAGGCGCGCATCGCGGTCATGTCGAGCTCACCCATCAGCGTGACCGACATCGAGCGGCTGGCGCTCGGCGACAGCATCACGATCTTGAGCCAGATGCTCTCGCCCTTGGCCGCGGAGAGCCGGGTCGCGGTTGCGACCATGCCGTCGATGCTCTTGCCGACCACCGTGTTGATCTCGGTCGCGGGCGCGAGGTTGCGCGTCGCAGATGCAGGCCGTGCCGAGCGCGGGAGCGGGGCGGAGGCGGCGACGACATTGGCACGATCGACCGGCGAGGCGGCCGGCGCGTAGGCCAGTGCCTGGTAGGCTGCGTTGGAGACGCTTGCGGTCGGCTGCGGGTCGGTGGCGGCGGCGAGCGCCTGGCGCGCCTTCAGCGCGGCGACCTGCGCCGGTGTCGCCTGCTGCGGCGTGGCCGGGGTATCCCAGAAGCCGCGGGCGTTGATGATGTCGGCCGGCGTCTCCGGCTTTGCGTCAGCAGACTTGCCGGCGGCAGGCTTGTCAGCCACAGGCGCGGGTTTCGGTTTCGGCGGCGCAACAAGCTGCGCATCGGCCGAAGCGAGCTGGATCGTCGCGGCCATTGACGGCTTGGCGCGGGGCGTCGGCACCGGATCGGCCGGCTTGGCCGCGGCTGCGACCACGGTCGGCGCGCCGGGCTTCGCGGTCGCCGCAGGCGCGCCCTCGTCATCCTCGTCGCTGCTCGTGGCGGCCGGAGCCGTCTTGCCCTTGAACAGGGCGGCAAAGAAATTCGGCTTGCTGCCGGAATCGTCGCCGCTGCCGCGGCGCTCGATCTCGGCCTTGGCGAGCTCATAGCCCTTCAGCGGCGTGCCATCGGTCGGGACATGAACCGTGCGTCCGTCCGGGAAGACGCGGGCGAGCTGGTCATGCGTCATCCGCGGCCAGTGCCGGATGCTGCCGGTATCGAGATGCACGAAGGGCGAGCCGGAGGTCGGATAGAAACCGACGCCGCCGCGCTGGAGGCGCAGGCCGGCGAAGCGGATCTGCTCCAGCGGCACGCCCGGAATGTAGAAATCCATCGCATGCCCCAGCATGTGCTGGCTGAAGCGCGCCACACCGGAGGAACGGCGGCGCAGCATGGCGTTGGTGGCGGGGGAACGGTAGGAGGAGATGATCTGGATCGGCTGCTTGCCGTCGACGTCGCGATAGACTTCCCAGAGGATGTCGAACAGGTGACGGTCCATGACCGTCTCGTCCTGGGTGCGCCAGTCGCGCAGGAAGTGGTTGAGCTGTTTCAGGGCCGCTTCGTCGAAGCGCCCGTCGCGCTTGAAGGTGACGGTAAGATCTTCGCCGGAATGGGTGTGGTGGAACGAGAGCGTCTTGGTTTCGTTCAGCGCCGCGGCGTCGTGAACTGAACCTGCGGCAGCAAACAGCAACACGGAAGCGAGGCCGATCCGGGAACCGGCCCTCACTCCCGCATGGGACAACGACAGCACAAAGAATTGGCGTGCGAGACCAGTCAGCACGTTAGAGCCCACCCAGTCGACCAGCGTTCAAAATGGACTCTCCCGCCAACCCCGCTAGCGCGCGAAAGAGGATGAACGCTTTGTTAAAGCGAGAAGGTTAATTTGAGGTTGACCTTCCCGCCCCCAGAACCAAGTCAGAGTACCGACCTAAGCGGCCTAGTGTGGCGAAAAAACGCCCGCTGCCCGAGCGCGGGTGGAGAGTGGTTAACGTTAAACGGCCCCATCCGGGGGATGGGGCCGCTGATTTTATTGAAGAATTTCAGGAAAAGCGGCGCCGGGCTCAGCGGGTGAACACCCGCTGCTGCTGCGGCCGACGGCCGACCGGAGCCGGCGGCGGGGTCGGCGCCCCGAACAGCCGTTCGAAGAAGTTCGGACCGGACGAGCCGAAGCCACCGCCATTGTTGGCTATCGCCACGCCGGATGGCAGCGTCGTCGCCGGGCGCGAATAGCTCGGCTGCGAGTGCGCGACGACGTTCTCGAGATCCTTGCCGCGGCCGTTCTTCAGGATGTTGATCATGGTCGCGTCGCGGCCATAGACGTCCTTGCGGAATTGCAGCTTGCCGCCGTCGTCCACGAACGCGGTCTGGTAGGTGATGTTGACCGGGATCGGGGTCGGGAATTTCAGGTCGATCTCGCTCTTGCCGTACATGCTGCGCACGCGCTCCGGCGTGTACTTCTCGTTCGGCATGGTGATGTTGAGCAGAACGGAAGCGTACTGATCCGGATTCTGCACGCGCATGCAGCCATGGCTGAAGGCGCGCTCGTCCCTGGCGAACAGGTTCTTGTCCGGCGTGTCGTGCTGATAGACCAGGAACTTGTTCGGGAAGTTGAAGCGGATGCGGCCGAGTGCGTTGGCTTCACCGGGCGGCTGCGAGATATGGACCGAACCGTCGCGGTTCTGTTCGAGCTTGAGGCCCATGCGCTGGAGCACGGTCGGGTCCTGCTGAAGCGCCGGCAGATATTCGTTGTAGACGATCGACGGCGGCACGTTCCAGGTCGGATTGACCGTGATGTACTTCATCGTCTCGGTGAGCAGCGGCGTGGCGTGCTGGCCCGGCTTGCCGGTGACGACGCGGGTGGTCCAGACCTGCTGGCCGCGCTGCATTACCTTCAGCGTGTAGTCGGGAATGTTGAGGATGACATAGGCATCGCCCAGCGAGGGCACGCCGAGGTCGCGCGGCAGCCAGCGCCAGCGCTCCATGTTCACCAGCACGACGTCGATCTGCTTGTCGCGCTTCGGGCTGTTCAGCGCCTTGACCGTCTTGTCATCGAGGATGCCGGTCGCCTTGATCTCGGCGCCGTCCTGGAATTTTCGCACGGCTTCGGCGACCGCGGCATCGTAACGGGTGTCGCTGGCGTTCTCGGCGATGCCGAGCTTGGCGCGGAGCTGCGGCACGCGCGGATCTTCCACGACGATTTCAGCCTGCTTCTTGCCGCGGGCCGGGGTGTATTTCAGCGCGGGGCCGTCGGCGATCTCGATCACCGGGCCGTCGGTCTGGCCGCGCAGCTGCGCCAGCTTCGCCTTCAATTCCTTGTAGAGCTTCTGCGGCGGGTTGTAGCTGTCGAGCGCGGCGGAGGCATCGGTCGCGGTCGTGACCTTGGCGAGCACCTCGCTCGGATCGGTCGGATGCTCGGGATAGAGGATGTCGCCGCTGACCTGCGACCAGTGCATGCGGCCGCTCTGGGCCTGGCGCGCATAATCGAACATGCTGGCGGTGAGCTTGAGCTCGGCGTCGGCGAGCGCATCGGGTGTCGTCGCGGCAGCGAAATCCGGCACCGGATAGTCGGCGGGATTGAGGCCGTCGGAAGCCGCATCCTTCAGCCGCGCGATCACGCCCTTGGCGGCGGCGGTCAGGCTGCCGCCCTGGGTCCAGACCGGCGCGAAGTCGCGTGCGCCGTAAAACTTCTCGACGGCGGCGCGCTCGTTCTTGCGGTCGAGATAGCGCGAGGTCTTGGCGCCGATCATGTCCTTGAGCTTGTCGGYGACCGGCTGGTCGGCGGCCGGAACGTTGCTCGCGGCCTTCACCGGCTCGGCGGCGGGCGCTGCAGCGGCAGGTGCTGCCGGAGCGGCCGGCGTTGCCGTCGCAGTGTCGGCCTTGGCAGGCTCGGTCTTTGCGGGTTCCGTCTTGGCCGTCTCGCTCTTCGGCGCCTCGGTGGCGGGCGTGGTGGCGACGTCGGAAGGCTTGGTCTCGACCTTGTCGGGTGCCGGCGCGGCTTCGGCCTTGACGGGCTCCTTGGCGGGCTCCTTCACGGGTTCCTGGACCGTGGCGGTGGTGTCGAGCTTGATGTCGGCGGCGGTTGGAGGCGGGACGTTGGCGGGCTCGGGGCGCGGGATCGCGGCTTCGATCGCCAGCTCGGCGGCGCTGCTGCGCGCCTGATCCTGCGCCAGGGCTGAGCTGGCCGACACCGTGAGGAAGGTCGCCGCGACCGTCATCAAGACGCGGTCAAAGCCTGCACGGTGGTTCAAACAGTCACGCATTGTGTCGCACCCCTCGGGTGAACTGTCCCTTGTGGAACAGCTTTGTTATCGTCTTCAGCTTCGGCTAAACCGCGCCGGCCTCTCGAAAGTTGCACGCCTGCACGCAACGATTCCTACGCAGACGATATACAGGCCCCGATTTTGCAGCCAGCGCTACCGGGGACAACTCACGACAAACTGACTTCTAGGAAGCCGCTTTGCAACGGATTGTGCGCTTCTGCCACGCGCTTTTCCCTCTGTCTGTCACTTCCAAGTCACGGTTCAAAGTGCAGACGAATTCTGCCGTAATGCGAAGGGCTTGCGGCCACGCCGTCGGGTCAGAAAATCCCCCCTCGCATCAGGCTCAGTGCGTCTCCTCACCGCTTTTCCCGCCATGTCCCTGCACGCCGGCCTCGTCGAGCTTTCGATAGAGCGTCGACCGGCCGATTTTGAGGCGGCGTGCGACCTCGGACATCTGTCCGCGGTAATGCGAGATCGCAAAGCGGATGATCTCGTTCTCCATCTCCTCCAGCGGGCGGACATCGCCGGTCGCGGTCAGCATGGCGAGAGTTCCCGTCGAGGGGAGCGGAGCAATCGGTATTTCGTTACCTGAAACCATGGCCGGCATCGCGATCGGCTCGATCATCAGCGGTGCGGTCGGAATGTCCGTTGCGGCGTGCGGATGCGAGCCAAGCAGCGGGAAATCGCCGAGGCCGAGCTGGTCGCCTTCGCTCATGACCACGGCACGGTAAACAGCGTTTTCGAGCTGGCGGATGTTGCCGGGCCAGTCGAGCTGCGCGAGGTGCGCCACCGCCTCGCCGCTGATGCCGGCGATCGCGCGGTTTTCCTCGGCGGCGAAGCGCGCCAGGAAATGCCGCAGCAGATGCGGAATGTCCTCGCGCCGGGCCCGCAGCGAGGGGATCGTCAGCGGCAGCACGTGCAGGCGATAGAACAGGTCCTCGCGGAAATGGCCCTGCTTCACCCGCTCCAGCAGTTTGCGGTTGGTGGCCGAGATGATGCGGACGTCGACCTTGACCGGCTTGCGGCCGCCGACCGCCTCGACCGCGCCCTCCTGGAGCGCGCGGAGCAGCTTGACCTGCGCGGTCAGCGGCAACTCGCTGACCTCGTCCAGAAACAGCGTGCCGCCATGGGCCTCGACGAACTTGCCCATGTGCCGTTCGGTCGCGCCGGTGAAGGCGCCCTTCTCGTGACCGAACAGGATCGACTCGACGAGGTTGTCGGGAATCGCGCCGCAATTCACCGCGACGAACGGCTTTGCCTTGCGCTCGCCGCTGCCATGGATGGCGCGCGCGAACATCTCCTTGCCGACGCCGGACTCGCCCTCGATCAGCACGGGAATCGACGAGCCCGCCGCCTTCTGCGCGGTCCGCATCACGCCCGCCATCGCCTCGGCGCGCGTGACGATGTCGGAGAAGGTGAGCCGTCCCTCGCGGCTGTGACGGATGCGCTGCAATTCGCCCTTGAGTGCGGAGGCGTTGAGCGCGTTGCGCAGAGAGACCTGGAGCCGCTCCATGCCGACCGGCTTGACCACGAAGTCGGCCGCGCCCGCGCGCATCGCCGAGATCACGTTGTCGATGCCGCCATGGGCGGTCTGCACGATCACCGGCACGGTCAGGCCGGCCTCGCGGATTTTCGCCAGCACGCCCATGCCGTCGAGGCCGGGCATCACGAGGTCGAGGATGACGGCGTCGATAACAGGTCCGTCGGGGGCGGTGAGGGCGGCAATCGCGGCGTCGCCGGACTCGACGACGACCGTCTCATAGCCGCATTTCTGCACCATGTTCTCGACCAGCCGGCGGGCTACTGCGTCGTCGTCGGCGATCAAAATACTGGCAGCCATGGTGTTCCCCGCACGCTACTACTATCTGTCTCGAATCGGGGCACTCTGGCCGAAGCCGATTAACACACTCTTAAATCTTGATGACCCCGCCCGCCGCGTTTGTTGAACACAGGTTTCCAGCACAATGACTTCGCGCTCCACATCCGCCCTCCGCAAGCCGAACACCAAAAAAGCCGCCAAAGCCAAATCCTCCAAGCCTTCATCTGCGAAGCCTTCACCTGCGAAGCGTTCGCCTGCGAAGCCCGCGAGCAAGACCGCCAAGCTTCCGGAGTGGAACCTCGCCGATCTCTATTCCGGGATCGACGCGCCGGAAGTGGCGCGCGATCTCGAAAGGATGGATGCCGATTGCGTCGCGTTCGAGACCGACTACAAGGGCAAGCTCGCGACAGGGACAGCAAACGAAGATGGCGGAAAGTGGCTCGCCGGCGCCGTGCGACGCTATGAGGCGATCGACGATCTCGCCGGCCGTCTCGGCTCCTACGCCGGCCTCGTCCACGCCGGCGACAGCGTTGATCCCAAGATTTCAAAGTTTTACGGCGATGTGTCGKAGCGCCTCACGGCGGCGTCCACCCATCTTCTGTTCTTCGCGCTCGAGCTCAATCGTGTCGATGACGATATTTTGACCCGCGCGATGCAGGCGCCAGAGCTCGCGCATTACCGCCCCTGGATCGAGGACCTGCGCAAGGAGAAGCCGTACCAGCTCGACGACAAGCTCGAGCAGCTCTTCCTGGAGAAGGCGCAGACCGGCTATTCCGCCTTCAACCGGCTGTTCGACCAGACCATCTCGGGTCTTCGCTTCAAGGTCGGATCCAAGGAGCTTGCGATCGAGCCGACGCTCAATTTCCTGCAGGACCGCGACGGCGCCAAGCGCAAGGCCGCGGCGGAAGCCCTGGCCAAGACCTTCAAGGCCAATGAGCGCACTTTCGCGCTGATCACCAACACGCTCGCCAAGGACAAGGACATTTCCGACCGCTGGCGCGGCTTCAAGGACGTCGCGGATTCCCGCCACCTCAACAACCGCGTCGAACGCGAGGTGGTGGACGCGCTGGTCGCCTCCGTGCGCGCGGCCTATCCAAAACTGTCGCACCGCTATTACGCGCTGAAGGCGCGCTGGTTCAAGAAGAAGCGGCTCGCCTTTTGGGACCGCAATGCGCCGCTGCCCTTTGCCGCGACCGACACCATCGCCTGGCCCGAGGCGCGGAACATGGTGCTATCGGCCTATCGCGGCTTCTCGCCCGACATGGCCGACATCGCCGAGCGCTTCTTCACCGACCGCTGGATCGATGCGCCGGTGCGTCCGGGCAAGGCGCCGGGCGCCTTCTCGCACCCGACCACGCCGTCGGCGCATCCCTATGTGCTGATGAACTACCAGGGCAAGCCGCGCGACGTCATGACGCTCGCCCATGAGCTCGGCCACGGCGTGCACCAGGTGCTGGCGGCGAAGAACGGCGCGCTGATGGCGCCGACGCCGCTGACGCTCGCCGAAACGGCGAGTGTGTTCGGCGAGATGCTCACGTTCAAGCGGCTCCTTGCCCAGACCAAGAATGCAAAACAGCGCCAGGCGCTGCTCGCCGGCAAGGTCGAGGACATGATCAATACCGTGGTGCGGCAGATCGCGTTCTATTCGTTCGAGCGCGCGGTCCACACCGAGCGCAAGAACGGCGAGCTCACCGCGACGCGGCTCGGCGAGATCTGGCTGTCGGTGCAGGGCGAGAGCCTGGGTCCCGCGATCGAGATCAAGGCGGGCTACGAGAACTACTGGATGTATATCCCGCACTTCATCCATTCGCCGTTCTACGTCTACGCCTACGCGTTCGGCGATTGTCTCGTGAACTCGCTCTATGCGGTCTACGAGAACGCGGCCGAGGGCTTTGCCGAGCGCTACCTCGACATGCTCGCCGCCGGCGGCACCAAGCACTATTCCGAACTGCTGCGGCCGTTCGGGCTCGATGCCAAGGATCCTAAGTTCTGGGATGGGGGCTTGAGCGTCATTGCCGGCATGATCGACGAGCTGGAGGCGATGGGCTGAGGCGGGGGGAGCTCCTTCCGCGGGGGCGGTTGCCGTCGAAGCGTGCCGGAGCCGTCCGCACCGAGTGCGGCGCCGCAGGGCAAGTGCGGCGTCCGCGCGAGTTCCATGCGCGCCCGCCGAGGGACCGCCGCGGCATAGCCCAAACTTTTACTACGTGGGATTGAACGTTCGCGCAGCCCGCGAGACGAATCCAAAGATACTTGGAAAGTGAATTTCAACTGTTGATTGTCGATTGATCGATTTTTGCTGGGGAGACGCCCATGCTCGATCAGGGGTCCGCCACGCCCGTTCCGGAGTCGAAAAACGCTGCGGCGATCGACGAGGAAATTCCCTGGTGCGAAAAGCACCATCAGATCGTTCGGGACGAAATCGCGGCGATCAACACGCGGCGCGAGCCGGAGCGGCACCTCGATGCCGATGGCCTGGAACCCTGCCAGTTGCTCGACGTCACCGGGCTCGCATTGTCCGGTGGCGGCATTCGCTCTTCGGCCGTTTGCCTTGGTGTGTTGCAGGCGTTGAACCACCACAATTTGATCGGGCGGATCGACTATCTCTCCACGGTGTCGGGCGGCGGCTACATCGGCACCTCTCTCAGCGCCACAATGACGACGGCGCGGCGATTTGTATTCGGTGAAAGACCGGGCGGCGGGACTATCACGGCCGCCGAGATCAGCGACACGCCTTCGGTCGGACATCTGCGCAACTATTCGAATTACCTGATCCCTGCCGGCGCACGCGATCTCCTGACCGGAATCGCGATCGTCGTGCGCGGACTGGTCGCCAATATCGGGCTGACATTGCCAATCGTGCTGTTGCTGGCGGCCGTCACGATCTGGTCAACGCCTCTGCGGAGTTGCCTGACGGTTGCCAACATCTTCGGTCTCAGCCTCGCAAACAACAAGCTGTGCGAGTTGCACGATTTCAGCCTCATCGATCGCTACGGTTTCAGCACCTTCGGTGCGGCCATCGCCCTGGTCATGTTTCTGTGGAGCGGGCTTGCCTATCTCACCTCGCGCTCCGTCCGCTGGAGTGGCTCCAGCGTTGTCTTCGCCTATATTGGAGGTATCGCATTATTGCTGGGCGTTGCATGCGACTTCGCGCGCTTTCTCCAGGTCCAGCATTTTGCGCTGACCCTGTCGATCGCAATCATCG
>NZ_JBFULT010000269.1:0-10063 GCF_054049755.1 Bradyrhizobium sp. P5_C11_2 | reverse complement strand
GCCTCATATCGGCGGAGGGTTTCGATGGCCGGCAGCCAGTCGATCCAATGCTTCATTGGCGGTCACTTCCAGACCCGGCCGGGCGCTTGGCCACGCTCACGCATTGGCCGCGATTGGCCCAGCTGGAAGCCAGTCTAGGCTGTTGCGTCCCTCGGCAAGTGGAAAAATGTCACATCTCCGCTCATTCGCGCCAATTTTGCCAGGTCCGCGCCACGTCCGTTTTGGGGTCATTCGCGACCGGGTCGAGCCAGCAGCAAGTCCGACCAACGTCCGTTCTGCCAGGAAGTCAATTCAGTGGGGCCATGCCGACGACCGCCAAGCTGGTCGAACCCGCCCTCGACGAGTTCTACGCCACGCTGAGCAGCAAGCAGAAGGCGCGCTACAACACGCTGCAACAGGTCGCAAGCCCGTGAGGGCAGCATCCGTTCGTTGCAATTGCGCAGCGGCGCGGGTCCGGGTCGCTCCTCCCTGTGAGACGTGCGGCGGTACGGAATGCAAACGACAGCCGCCGACCTCACGCAGCGGAACTCGTCCCCTGTCGAGTCTCATCCGTGTTGGTGATCGCCTGAGGCGGCGCTATCTCATTCGAGCCGGCGGCATTGCATTGCTGGAAGTGAGCGGACAGCTCAAGATCGGCCAGGTGATCCCAGTATTCTGCTTCCGCGAGCAGCTTCCAKTTTTTCATGCTGTTGTACGCGGCCTGTTGACGGCACAACGAACTCATCGCACGCAAGCGTCGCACCTTGTCCACTGCGAACCTCCCTTCGCGCTTGCTTGTTTGCAAGCGCATTTGTGTTGTCGCAATTTCGCAGATTGAATTGACGAGTGATAGTCCGGTGTTTGACGGTGAATCCATGACAGCGCAATCGTCTGACTTTTCAGCGAATAGTCGAGCCGAATGACGCCGGCATTGACGGCAGTAGAAGTCCCCAGCCCTGCCACGCCGATCACAACAATGGCCCCGACGAGTGCACGTCGGGGCCATTCAAGATCATCAGGCATGGGTACATCCGCCGTGCCTTATGATCGTTGAGGCCACGATTACCGCATCCGATCTGGCGCAGACTGTGGCGAGGCTGCGGCATCGGGGTGATGTTATTCTGCCTGAAAGCCGATGGCTGTCCACGTCTCGTTGGTGGTACTCCCACCAGCTCACTCGCCCGCACGAGCTGCCCGCTTCATCGGGGGCCGGTGCCCACCAACGCCACTTTGATTTTCGAGATTGCTCGAGCCTCAGCAGGGCAAGCTTCGGTTCACTGGAAGCGCCAGACCTGCGGCCTAGATGCAAGTGCCTTATGCATCACAAACGACGCCATTAAACCTCAGCAAGTTCCTGCATGAGTAACTTGGCGGAACGAAGGTCTGTTGTTTCGAAGCCTTCCGTAAACCAGCCGTAAACGGAACCAAGGAGGCTTCGCGCGTCGGCGATCCGGCCCTGGTCGCGCCAAAGCCGAGCCAGACTCATGGCCGCACGTAATTCAAAGGATCTCGCGCTTTGGCTTTGGGCAATCTTGAGCGCAGCTTGCAAGTAATTCTCAACCTCCTCAGCCGGAGCACCGCGGATGCGATGCAGTTCGCCGTCAATGCAAGCAAGTTCCGCCTCCCACATATGTTCTTCGTTGCGCGCAGCAATGGCCTTCGCTTCGGCCAGGGTTTCCAGCCCCTTTTCGTCGTCACCCAACTGGTGGTACATCGCCGCGAGCATCCACAAGTACCGGACCTGGTACCAACTGGCTCCGAGCCTGGCCCGCTCGTTCAGACTGAGGCGCATGAGCGCCAGGCCGCCCTCCACGTTACCTTCCTGCGCCATTGCCCAACCCCGCAGGATGAGGCCGCTCAAGCGCCAGTAGTTCAAGCTGTGCTGATCGGCGAGATCGATGATGGCTTCGGCGTGCACATGCACAGCCGCCATGTCACCCATCAGCTCCGCAGGCCCCGCTCCGCCATAGACCTGCACGTGCGCGGTAAGGTTCGTCTGATTTAGCTCCGCAGCGTATTCAAACGCCGCGCGGCTCGTCCTCTGGGCCTGTTCGGGGTAGCCAAGTATCCAAAGCACAATTGCCAGGTAGGGTAACGCCGAGGCCTTCGGGTCATGTACATAGTGAACTGGCGGCGGCCGATGCGTGTCCGGCCGATAACGACTCAGGATCGTTTCGAACTCCGAGCGAGCCGTAAGAAAGTCGCCGGCATGCATGGCGGTGAGCGCCGCCAAACGATGTGTAGCTAGTTCAAGTGCCGTGTCGCCGGTCCGCTCGGCGGCGCGCTGCGCCTCGGCAACAAGGGTCTGCATGGCACCAAAGTCGCCGCGCACGAAGTGGAAAATGAACTTCCCGCTTAGAGTAGCGAACAAGGCACCCGTGTCATCGAGTTCATAACAGAGCGCGTGAGCCCTGCTGAAGGCAGTGCCCAGTTGCGGAGCCGTGTATCCGTGAATGGCGATCAGCGGACCTCCGATCGCCGTTTGCAGCGCGAGTTCCTGGCGATCGCGCTCCGGTCCTTGTGGATTGGACTTGAGTGCCTCCAGTCCCCTTGTGAGGTGAGTGATCGCATCGAGATTGGCGGAACGTCCCGCTGCGATCCGGCCGGCTCGCAGCCAATAGCCGACTGCCTTTCCCGCCAGCCCACCCTGCGTAAAGTGCGAAGCAATCGTCTCCGGCTCCGCCTCCGCACGGGCAGGATAGTGTTCTTCGAGAGCCGCAGCGATGCGGGCATGGATCTGCTGCCGCTTGCTCTTCAAGAGGCTCTCATGCGCGATGTCTTGGACCAGCGCGTGTTTGAAGCTGTAGCCAATATCCGGCGGTGCTCCACGCCGGAATATGAGCTCGGCTGTCAATAGCTCATTGAGAGCACGCTGGAGCGCGTGTTCGTCGAGCGCCGTAACCGATCGCAGAAGGTCGTGCCCGAATTCGCGCCCAATGCAAGCTGCGATCTGGGCGACTTCCTTGACCGGCGCCAACCGATCGAGGCGCGCCATCAACGAGTCCTGCAGCGTCGTCGGGATCGCCAGCGGCGGCAACGGGCCTATCAACTCATAGCGGTTGCCCAGGTCTTTGAGCAGCCCGGATTCAATGACCGCCTTGGTGAGCTCCTCGACAAATAACGGCACGCCATCGGTTTTGGCCAAAATCTGCTCAAGCACCTCTTGTGGAAGTATTTTGCCGCCCGTGACCCGGTCCACCACGGCCGCCCCTTGCCTCCGGCCGAGTCGGCTCAAAGAGAGCGCTGTCACGTGTCCATGGCCTGTCCAGCGCGAAACGAACTCCGGCCGGAAGGTGATAATCATCAGAATCGGAAGTCGCTGCACCTCGTCGACAGCCCGGTCGAGGAGTTCGAGCATGGTAGGATCTGCCCAGTGGACATCCTCGTACACGGCAAGCAGCGGCTGCTTTGCCGACAGACCGTGTATCTGCTCCAGGAGGGCCTGGAACGTTCGCTCTTTCTTCTGGTGTGGACTAAGCGCAAGTGGCGGGTATCTCCCACCTGCCGGAATTGCCAAGAGGTCGGCAAGAACCGGCGCGCTCTCATGCACGTCGTTTGTAGCGAGAGCGAGCATGGCCTCGAGTTTATCGAGCTGTTCTTCGGGAGCGTCCTCCCGTCGTATTCCCGCGGCCCGTTCAAGAAGGCCAATAATGGGGTACAAGGCGGTGTTGGGATGGAACGGCGAACAGAAATGGCTCAGCGGCGTGTGCGGCACACCTGCGAGGTGATCGCGCAGGGCCCGCACGAGTCGTGACTTGCCGATCCCTGCTTCGCCGCCGAGCAGCACGATCTGTCCCTCGCGCTCTTTTGCGCGCTCCCACCGGTCCAAGAGCAATGCAAGTTCTTGGTCTCGTCCGACCAGCGTGGTCGTTGCCATGCCGTGGTGCTGGGCGTCGAATCGACTCTCGGCTGCGCCCTCACCCGTGACGAGCCAGGCCTGTACCGGTCCAGGAAAGCCCTTGAGAGGCACCGTGCCGAGGTCGCGGTACATGAAAGCTTCGCCGAGGAGGCGGCGCGTCGACTCGGCAATCACGACGTCGCCGGGCTCGGCCAGACCCTGCAGGCGTGCGGCCAGGTTCGGCGTCTCACCGATCACAGCGCGCTCGCGAGCCTCTCCCTCGCCCGTCAGCTCGCCGACCACGACCAGACCAGTTGCAATGCCGACGCGAGCGGCAAGCGCCAAGCCGCCCGGCCCGGTAAGGGACGCGACCGCCTTGGTCACCCGAAGTCCAGCCCGGATGGCACGCTCCGCCTCATCTTCATGCGCCCGCGGCCAACCGAAATACGCGAGAACGCCGTCGCCGAGGAACTTGGCTATGTGGCCTTCGAACCGGGCGATCTCGCCCGCGACGGTGTTGTGGTAGGCCTGCATGAAGTCACGCACTTCCTCAGGATCGCGTCCTGAGGCGAGCGCGGTCGAACCGACCAGGTCGACGAACATGACGGTAAGCTGCCGACGGTCCGCCTCCGACGGCAGTGCCGGCCTTATCTGTCCAGCTGGCTCACCAGCATCAATGGGGGCGGCAGCGATCGATGATGAGCGCGCTTGAATCGCCTTCAGCACGGTCTTCCGCGGGCCGAGCGGCAAGCCCAGTTCTCGCAGATCGGCTTCAGTCAGCTCTTGCAGGACATCAGGCGTGACTTCGGCTTCCTGGAAAGCCTGAGTGTAGCGCTCCAGCCCAAGACCGCGAAGCCATTCCGCTATATCCACGCGAAGTCTCCTCGCGCGGCGCCAAGCGATTGGACGGCGAGCTCAGTTGAAAGTATGCAATCTCAGCTTCAGTGAGCCGTCCGCTTGACGCTCGAACACGTGGGTGGCAATGCCGCCGACGCTTTGGCGGCTCCCATCCGGTCCCTTGCCGTCGGCCGTCCATTTTGCGGTACTGAAGACGACCTTCTCGTCTCCACCCGCGTCTATGATCGTTAGTTTGTGACCAGTGAATCCACCTGAAAACAGCCCAGCGAAGAACTCTTCGATTTCTTCCGGACCCGATATGACCTGATGCGTTGGTGGTAGCACTTTAGCGTTTGAAACATAGGCTGCGGCGACCGCTCTCGAGTCAGCTTTGTTGAACGCCGAATCCCAGGCGGCATAAGCTCCAGTAATTTCGTCTCTGACGTCGAAGCTTGTCGAGGGCGCCAAGTTCGTCATGATTCCCTCCCTCAGGTTTTGCCTTGTTGACCGCCGCATCCTATCACTGCTGGGCAGTGCGGGTAATCGGGAACGTGTGGGAACCGGCGTGCTATTCTAATTGGACCGAGGATCTAACGAGGTAGGTCCATATTTCCGCGGAGGATCATTCGCGGACGGGTCGAGCCAGCAGCACGTCCGACCATTGTCCGTTCTGCCGCCGAAAGCGGGCGCAAAGTCAGAGGGGGCCATACTGACGGCCGCCAACAGCGCGCGCGGGACCTACACCACAGTCCGGTGCCGTTCGATGCAGGTGCGCAGCACCTCGTCCATCGGCTTACCCCACCAGTCGTTGGAGAATATCTCGATCTCGGAATAGCCGGCATAGCCTTGCGCCTCGACCGCGGCGCGCACGGATTTGATGYCGATCACGCCGTCACCCATCATGCCGCGATCGTTGAGGATGTCCCTGGTCGGAACCAGCCAGTCGCAGACATGGAACGCCAGCAGCCGGTCCTGGCCGGCGCGCGCGATCTGGCCCATCAGGTCCGGGTCCCACCAGATGTGATAGACGTCGAGCGCGACGCCGAGCATGCCGGTGCGGCCGGGGTCGAGCCGGTCGCAGATGTCGAGTGCCTGTTTTGTCGTATTCACACAGGCGCGGTCGGCTGCGTAAGCCGGATGCAACGGTTCGATCGCCAGCGGCAGCTTTGCCTGCCTGGCGTAGTCGAGCATGTCGGCAAGGGCCTCCTCGACCTGCCCCCGTGCCGCCACGATGTCCTTCGATGTCTCGCTGCCCGGCCGCGAATATTGCGGCAGGCCGCCGGCGACGAGCACGATGCAGGGCGCACCCAGCGCCTCGGCTTCGTCGACACAGCGCCGGTTGTCGTCATGCACTTCGGCGCGGCGCGAAGCATCGGAGGTGAACATGCCGCCGCGGCAATAGCCAGAGAGATCAAGCCCCGCGTCACGCACCGCGCGCGCCGCGCGATCGAGGCCCACGGCGGCGACCTGATCGCGCCAGGGATCGATGGCGCGAATGCCGTGCTCTGCACAGGCATCAACGATCTGAACGAAGTCACCCTGCTTGCGGACAGTCGCCGTGTTCAGCGACAGCCAGCGGTGGTCAGACGAAAAATCACGCATCACGATTCGATTCCGTGCGAAACCATGACGGCCTTCATGCGCCGCGTCGCCAGTTCGGGATTGGCCAGCAGCCCGGCCTGATCCGCCAGCCGGAACAGTTCGGCCAGATGCAGCGTCGAACGCGTGCTCTCCTGGCCGCCGACCATGGTGAAATGGTCCTGATGGCCGTTGAGATAGGCCATGAACACCACGCCGGTCTTGTAGAACCGCGTCGGCGCCTTGAAGATGTGCCGCGACAGCGGCACGGTCGGCCCCAGCACGTCGTGGAAGCCGGCCTCGTCACCGGCAGCCAGCCGCGACAGCGCGTAGGACGCCGCCGGCGCGATCGCATCGAAGATGCCAAGCAGCGCGTGCGAAAAACCCTGCTCGTCGCCGGCGATCRGCTCCGCGTAATTAAAATCGTCGCCGGTGTACATCTTGATGCGCTTGTCCAGACGCCTGCGCATGTCGATCTCACGCTGCTTGTCCAGCAGCGACACTTTTACGCCATCGACCTTGGCGGCGTTGCCGTTGATGATGGCCACCGCGGTGTCCATCGCCTTGTCGAGATCTTTCGTGCCCCAGTAGCCCGTCAGCGCCGGATCGAACATGTCGCCGAGCCAGTGGATGATCACGGGCTCCCGGACCTGCGACAGCACGCGGTCATAGACCTTTGCGTAATCATCGGCATTGCGGCCGAGTTTTGCGAGAGCGCGCGACGCCATCAATATGATGCGGCCGCCGACCTTCTCGACCGCCGAGACCTGCTCCTCATAGGCGCGGATCACGTCGTCGAGGTTTTTGGCGTCCTCGACCGCGAGATGGTCGGTGCCGGCACCGGAGAACACCAGCGCATTGCGGCGCCTGGCGGCGGCGACCGAGCGCGTGATCAGCTCCAGCGAGGTCGGCCAGTCCAGCCCCATGCCGCGCTGCGCGGTGTCCATGGCCTCCGCAACGCCGAGGCCGAGGTCCCAGATATGCTCGCGGAACGCGATGGTCTTGTCCCAGTCGACGGCGACCGAGAGCCAGGGATCGTTGTCCGCGAAGGGATCGGCAACGGTGTGCACGGCGGAGAACGCGATGCGATTCAGCGTGCCTTCAAGCCTCGCGGGAAACGTTCGCGAGGCCGCGAGCCGGTAGGTCTCGATCGACCGGTCGGCTTTCGGCAGTTTGAGCGACAAGGACGACATTGAAGGAGCAGGCTTGGGCAGGACGGGCTTGTTCATCGTTGCCTCCTTAGACCTTGATCGGCGCGACGTCGATCCAGCGCCGCTCCTTCCAGCTCTTCAGCGCGCATTCGGCGAGCTGCACGCCCTTGGCGCCTTCGAGCAGCGTGAACTTGTAGGGTGCATCCTCGTAGACGTGGCGGATGAACATCTCCCACTGCTCCTTGAAGCCGTTGTCGTAGCTGACGTTGTCCGGCAGCTTCTGCCAGTCGCCGTAGAAATCGTGCAGCCGCTTCTCGTCGGGATTCCACACCGGACGGGGCGTCGCCTGCCGCGCCTGGATCATGCAATCGGAGAGGCCCGCGACCGCCGAGCCGAGCGTGCCGTCGACCTGGAAGGTGACGAGATCATCGCGGTAGACGCGCGTCACCCAGGACATGTTGATGTGGGCGATGACGCCGCCCTCGAGCTGGAACGTCGCGTAGGCGGAATCGTCCGCAGTCGCCTTGTACTTCTTGCCCTGCTCGTCAAACCGCTCAGGAATGTCGGTATTGCCGATGCAGACCACGCTCTGGACGTTGCCGAAGAGATTGTCGAGCACGTAGCGCCAGTGGCAGACCATGTCGAGGATGATGCCGCCGCCGTCCTCGTCGCGGTAATTCCAGGACGGCCGCTGCGCCTCCTGCCAGCCGCCCTCGAACACCCAATAGCCGAACTCACCGCGCACCGAGAGGATGCGGCCGAAGAAGCCGGAATCGCGCAGGAACGCGATCTTCTTCAGGCCGGGCAGGAACAGCTTATCCTGCACCGTGCCGTGCTTGACGCCCTTGGCGTTGGCGAGCTTGACGACCTCAAGGGCCTCTTCGAAGTTCGTCGCGATCGGCTTCTCGCAATAGACGTGCTTGCCGGCATTGATAGCCTGGGTCAAAAGGCCCGGCCGCGCCTGCGTGGTCGCGGCATCGAAGAACATGGTGTCGTTCTTGTCGGCGAGCGCAGCATCGAGGTCGGTGGTCCAGCGCGTAATGTTAAACCGCTTGGCAAGCCCTTCGACCTTCTCGGCGCTGCGGCCGACCAGGATCGGATCGGGCATGATGCGGTCTCCATTCTTCAAGCGGACGCCGCCCTGGTCGCGGATCGCGACGATCGAGCGGATCAGATGCTGGTTGAGCCCCATGCGGCCGGTGACGCCGTTCATGATGAGGCCGAGGCGTTGCGTGGTCATGCCGATTTCTCCAAGAGTGACTTTGGCTGTTCGAGCGGGGCGAGCGCCGACCAGTCCGGATGGACCGACGTCGCAAAGCCCGCTGCATGAAGCGATCCCGTCAGGAGATCGCCGTTGTGAATGTGGAGGCGGATGCCCTGCCCGGCATCGGCATAGAGATCGGGATGCGCGGCCGCGAAGGCCTGGGCTTCTGCGAGAGGCGTCTCGCCAAAACCGTCGACATAGTGATGGCCGTTGCGCTCGGCATGGGCGATGCCGAGGAAGGCGCCGAGCGCGAGGTCCTGCTGCACGGCAAGGCCGGCCTGGCAGGTCAGGTCCTCGCTGGTCACGAAGAACTTCTCTCCGCCCACACTCCACTTCGCCGCTCGCGTGGCGTTGACGACGGACTTGTAGAGCGCCTTGCAGGATTTCGAGGAGATGCCGCGATAGCCGAGTGCCCGCGCCGCCGGAAACGCATCGTAGGAATCATCGGCCTCGTCGATGATGAAGCCGCGCGCCGCCAGCGAGCCGAGCGGCGACCGCCGGGTGATGTCGCGCGGCATCGGCTGCTCGACATAGAGCAGCCGCGAGGCGATCGGTCGCAGCGCGGAATCATGGTCGAGCCGATCCATCAGCGCATGCAGTGCCGCGAGATCGGCGTACTGCTCGTTCGCATCGAGCGTCACCTTGTAGCCGCGCCCGAGCCTATCGAGCTCCTTGCCGATCAGCGCCAGCCGCGCTGCGTCGGCTGCGGGATCGCCCAACAGCTTCAGCTTGAAGTAATGCGCACCGGCGTTCTCGTGCGCGTCGGCGACGCCGCCCTTACCTTCGACCGTATCGTCGAGGCCGACGGTATGCCTGATAGCGACGCGCGGCAGCGGCTTGCGGCCGGCAAGAAACGTTGTGATATCCGTTTCCTTCAAATCAGGCGACAGCCGCGCATCGATGCCGGCAATGTTGCCGGCCATGCCATCGAAAAAGCTGGTCTCAACGACGCGCAGCAGCGCATCGAGGATCGCCTTGTCGATTTCCGCGGGGCCATAAGCCGCCGCAAGCGCCGGAATGTTCTTCTTCGCGCAGGTCGCGATCTGTGCGCCGATGCACGAAGCATGCAGATCGAACGCGGTCAGATATCCGGTCCGCGCCAGATAGAGCCCGCGCGCGATCTGAAGCGACCGCCGCAACCCGTCAACCGTCTGTGCCGGAGAAAACTCCGGACGCTTGTCGAACCATTTCGGCACCAGCAGCTCGGCGCTGGCGCCGATTGCGGTCCCCCTGCCCTCGACCTCGACCTCGACCCGCACAAAGAGCTGCGGCGTCGCGTTGATGGTGATCGCGCCGAAGCGGAACGGCCGCGCGAAACGCACGGGACGTTCGAAGAAGGCGATGTCTCGCAGCTTCAGGCGCGGTGCCATGGTGTTACTTGGTCCCAGAAGTCTGGCAGCGTGGACGGTGCACCTC
>NZ_JBFULT010000268.1:0-10064 GCF_054049755.1 Bradyrhizobium sp. P5_C11_2 | reverse complement strand
GGCAATCCCACCCTGTGAAGATCAGATGGACGGCAATGGTTCAAGCGGGTCAAGGGTGGCTCGATACCTCCTCGGCCTTCGCCAGCCCGTAGTTCGGTGATTCTCCCGCAGCCTTCGCCGCCTTGTCCGCGGAATACGAGCCACGCTCCGGACTTGCCAGCCAGATCACGCCGCCTGCAAGACCGATGATCACGCTGACGGCCCCCAGCAGGAGCGAAACCGACAGCGCCTCTTCGGAAGGAACGCCGGCAAGGCCAAGACAGGCGACCATGGCCCCCTCGCGAACGCCCCAGCCGCTGATCGAGATCGGGACGGCCGTCAACAGGACGACCGGCGGAATCAGGACGGCGGCGTCGATCACGGAGAGCTGCGCGCCGACGCCGCGCGCCAGGGCATAGCAGGCCGCCGCCGTCACGAGATGGATGAGGAGCGCCGATCCGAGGAGCAAGCCGCGGCACGCGGACTGCACGAGAAGAAACCTGACGAGCGTCCCGAAACGAACGAAGCTTGCGATCGCGGGAGGCGCGATGAGGCGCTTCGGCAGACGATCGAGTGTCAACAGGACCACGGTGCCGGCGACGCCCGCCAGCGTCAGCCCGCCGATGGCCAGGATCGCGGCCTGATCGGACACGCGTGACATCAGGAACGGCAATCCGGCCACCATCAGCACGACCAGCCCGATCAACGCCGTGAAACGGTCCGCCGCAACCCCTTTGACCGCCTCCGGCCACTGCACGCCGCGCTGCCGCAGCAGCCACATCCGGACCGCGTCGCCGCCGACCGACGACGGCAGCACCTGGTTGAACCAGAGGCTGATCATGAGGATCCGCCAGCCGGCGAACCAGTCCAGCGACACGCCGAGCGCGCGCATGATCAGCTCCCACCGGCCGTTGAGCACGAAGGTCTGAAAGAAGATCAGCGCCAGCGCGAGAACGAACAGGAACGGGTCGACGGAGACGAGATGAGCCCGCAACCGGCCCAGATCGAGGCCGCGCGCGATATAGACCAGCACCGCGATCGACAGCAGCAGCTTCACCGAAAACAGAGCTGTCTGTTTAAACCGCGACTGCATCCGATACCCGCCTCAGGACGCCGGGTATTCCGCGCGACCGATGACGAGGTCGATCGCGGCCATCATCCAGAACTGGTGCGTGGTCTCGACAATGTTGTAGCTGCGGCTGTCCACCCAGAAATTGACGTCGCCGAGATTACGCAGGGGATTCTCCGCATTCATGCCCGACAGCGTAATCACATCGAGCTTCATCGTCCGCGCCTGCGCGACCGCATTGAGAATGTTCTTCGAGCGCCCCGACGAACTGATCGCAACGAGACAGTCGCCGGCGCGGGCGTTCAGCCGCACGGCGTGCGCGATCCAGTCCTCGAAACCGTAGTCGTTGGCGAGGCACGACATCATGCTTGCATCGCTGAAGCACAGCGCAGGCACCGATGCGTTCTTCKCCAGATCGATCGCCAGATGCGAGGCGATGCCGGCCGAGCCACCATTGCCGATGAAGATAACGCGACCGCCCTGCTCGCGCGTCCGCAACCAGGTCGCACGGGTGGCGGAGATCCCCGCAAAAATACCGTCGTCTATCGCGGTCGCGCGATGGAGGCGACCGACGTAATCGTCGAGGAAGGCCTTGTGATCGGGATCGACGGACTCGGCAGGCATGGGCTGGCGGCTCGATTGCAACATGTCGCCCTGATACCGGCTATTACTAGGGATTGCAAAGGTATAATACTTGCAAAGTTTGCGGGCGGCTGATAGTCGGCTTTCGGGTTTCACTCAACATTGGCGAGCCTGTTTCGCTGGGCATTCGCGTCACGGATGTTCCCCATGAAATGCATCGTTACTGGCGGCGCCGGTTTTATTGGAAGTCACCTGGTCGATCGTCTCCTCGACGACGGCCACGAAGTCATCGCGCTCGACAATTTCGTCATCGGGCGTCCCGAGAATCTGTCGTCGCACGCCGGTTCGAGCCGGCTGAAGGTCGTGCGGGCCGACGTCACCGAGCTCGAATCGATCAGGCCGCATTTCGACGGCATCGACTGGGTTTTCCATCTCGCGGCGCTGGCCGACATCGTCCCCTCGATCGAATCGCCGATCCCGTACCATCGCGCCAATGTCGACGGCACGGTCAACGTTCTCGAGGCGGCGCGGCAGGCGGGCGTCCGCCGCTTCGTGTATGCGGCATCATCGTCCTGCTACGGCATTCCCGACGTCTACCCGACACCGGAGAGCGCCGAGATTCGGCCGATGTATCCCTACGCCCTCACCAAGAATCTCGGCGAGCAGTGCGTCATGCACTGGTGCCAGGTCTACAAGCTTCCGGCCGTGGCGCTCCGCCTGTTCAACGTATTCGGGCCGCGCCATCGCACCACGGGCACCTACGGCGCCGTGTTCGGCGTCTTCATGGCGCAGAAGCTCGCCGGCAAGCCCTTCACGGTGGTCGGCGACGGAGAACAGACCCGCGATTTCACCTTCGTCAGCGATGTCGCCGATGCCTTCGTGACCGCCGCACGCTCCGAGGTTTCCCACGAGATATTCAACGTCGGCTCGGACAATACCTACAGCGTCAACCGGCTGGTCGAGCTTCTCGGCGGCGACAAGGTCCACATTCCCAAGCGCCCCGGCGAGCCCGACTGCACCTACGCCGACATCACCAAGATCAAGCGGGTCCTGAAATGGACGCCGAAGGTGAAATTCGAGGACGGCGTCGCGACGATGCTGAAATCGATGGACCAGTACAAGGACGCACCCCTGTGGACGGTGGACAAGATTGCCGACGCCACCAAGGACTGGTTCAAATATCTAGGTGACGCGGACGACGCGGCGGCCGGCACGCCGCAGAAGGCAAGCCACTGAACAGGTTCGCCGGATATCGTTGCCGCGAGTCGATCAATTCCGCGCCGGCCGGCCGAGGTCGGCCGGCGCTTTGGGTATAATACACATGGGTAATACTTCGACAGACAAGTCGGCTGTCCATCCGGCACCGCACGAGAAGATCAAGACGATCGAGGAACTCGGCGCGATCGCGCGGGCCGCGCAGGACGCGGGCCGCACCGTTGCGCTGTGCCACGGCGTGTTCGATCTGGTGCATCTCGGCCACGTTCGGCACATCCTGGCGGCGCGCAACGAGGCCRACGTGGTCATCGTGACCGTCACCGCCGACCGTTTCGTCAACAAGGGCCCGGGGCGGCCGATCTTCCCGGAGAACATGCGCGCCGAGATGCTGGCCGCGCTCGGCACGGTCGACTGGGTCGGCATCAACCAGACCTCGAGCGCCGAGCCGATCCTCGATACCGTGCGCCCCGACATCTACGTGAAGGGCTCGGACTACGAAAACCCCGACGATGACGTCACCGGCAAGATCGCCACCGAGCGAGAGGCCGTCGAACGCCATGGCGGCCGCATCGTCTTCACGCGCGACGTGACCTTCAGCTCGTCGTCGCTGATGAACCGCTACTTCGACATCTACGATCCCCCTCTGCGCGACTACCTCCAGAAGGTGCGCGAAAGCGGTGGCGCCGAACGCCTGCTGAAGCTGATCGACAAGATCCAGGACATGCACGTGGTGCTGGTCGGCGACACCATCATCGACGAATACCAGTACGTCACCGCGCTCGGAAAGGCTTCGAAGGAAAACATCGTCGCCACTCTGTTCAAGAATGGCGAGCAATTTGCCGGCGGCGTCATTGCCGCGGCCAATCACGTGGCGAGCTTCTGCAAGTCGGTGGAGATCGTCACGACGCTGGGTGGCAAGGACTACCCGGAAGAGTTCATCCGTGCGCATGTCCGCCCGAATGTCAGGCTCACGCCGATCCRCATTCAGGGCCGCCCGACGACCCGCAAATTGCGGTACGTCGAGCTGGGATATCTGCACAAGCTCTTCGAAGTCTACACCATGGACGACACGCCGCTCGACGAGGCCGAGCGCAAGGAGATCGACCGCATCACCGCCGAGCGCGTTCGCGCCGGGGATGTGGTGATCGTCACCGATTTCGGCCACGGGATGATCGCTCCGAGCACGATCGATGCCCTGATCGGCAACTCCAAGTTCCTGGCGATCAACGCCCAGAGCAACAGCGGAAACCACGGCTACAATCTGATCACGAAGTATCCGCGGGCGGACTACATCTGCATCGACGCGCCGGAAGCGCGGCTGGCCGCCACCGACAAGTTCAGCGACATCGCGTCGGTGATCGAGACCAGCCTGCACGGCAAGATCGACTGCGACAACATGATCATCACGCACGGCTCCTTCGGCTGCTACCCCTTCTCGTCGAAGACCGGCGTCGCGCGCGTGCCCGCCTTCACCAAGACCGTCGTCGACACCGTCGGCGCCGGCGATGCCTTCCTGACGATCACGGCGCCGCTGGTTGCCGCCGGCGGCAATATCGAGGACGTCGCCTTCATCGGCAACGCGGCGGGCGCGATCAAGGTCGGCATCGTCGGTCACCGCAACTCGGTCGAAAAGGCCCCGCTGGTCAAGTTTGTCACCGCGCTGCTGAAATAGTGCACAGGAAGAATTCTGGAGAACGACAGTGATTGATCAGAAATGGAACGTGATGGTCACCGGTGGCGCCGGCTATGTCGGCAGCGTGCTGGTTCCCCAGTTGCTGGCAGCGGGCCACAAGGTCACCGTGCTCGACCTGTTCATGTATGGCGAATCGGTCTTCGATGCAGTTCGCAACAATCCGAACCTTCGCCTGATCAAGGGCGACATCCGCGACGAAGCCGCAATCAACGAGGCCCTGCGCGGCAACAACGCGGTGATCCACCTCGCCTGCATCTCCAACGACCCCTCGTTCGAGCTGGATCCGACGCTCGGCAAGTCCATCAACTACGACTGCTTCCGTCCGATGGTGCGCGCCTCCAAGAAGGCCGGCATCAAGCGCTTCATCTACGCGTCCTCGTCGAGCGTCTACGGCATCAAGGACGAGGCCGAGGTGACCGAGGAGCTGTCCTGCGAGCCGCTCACGGACTACTCGAAGTTCAAGGCGATGTGCGAGATCGACCTCGCCGAGGAGGCTGCGTCGGGTTTCGTAGCTTGCACCGTTCGTCCCGCCACCGTCTGCGGCTACGCACCGCGGCAGCGGCTCGACGTCGTCGTCAACATCCTGACCAACCTCGCGGTCAACACCGGCCGCATTCGCGTGTTCGGCGGCTCCCAGCGGCGGCCCAATCTGCACATCCAGGACATGTCCGCGGCCTATCTGTTCCTGCTTCAGCAGGACGATGCCAAGATCGACGGCAAGACCTACAATATCGGCTACGAAAACCATTCGCTGATGAAGATCGCCGATATCGTCAAGTCGGTGGTCGGCAGCAATGTCGACGTCGTGGTCGAGCCGACCGACGATCTGCGCTCCTATCACGTCTCCTCGGAGAAGATCCGCCGCGAGCTCGGATTCGCGCCGACGCACACGATCGAGCAGGCCGTGTCCGGACTGGTGGACGCCTTCAAGGCCGGCCGCCTGCCGGACTCGCTCAACGACCCCAGGTACTTCAATATCAAGATGATGCAGAACATCAGCCTGAAGTGAGCGGCGTGCGGATCGGCATCGATTTCGACAACACGATCATCTGCTACGACAAGGTCTTTGCCGCCGTCGCGCGTCAGCGCGGGCTGCTGCCCGACGGATGGGCCGGGCTGAAGACGGACGTACGGAACCATCTCCGGTCCCTCCCCGGCGGCGAGTCCGCATGGCAGGGCCTTCAGGGTTTCGTCTATGGCAAGGGAATTGGCGGCRCCGAGATCTATCCGGGCGTGCGGGAGTTCCTGGCGGYAGGCCGGCAGGCCGGCTCGAAGATCTGCATCGTCAGCCACAAGACCCGGTACGGTCATCAGGATCCGGACCGGGTCGACCTCCGCGACGCCGCGAGAGGCTGGCTGAGGGATGCAAGGTTGATCGGCGCCGAGGATGCGGCGCTCGCCGACGACGACATCTATTTCGAGGACACGCTTGCGGCCAAGGTCGAACGGCTCGCAAGCCTGAAGCTCGATGTGTTCATCGACGATCTCGTCGAGGTGTTCGAGCAGCCGCATTTTCCGAAGGCCACGCGATCGATCCTGTTCACGCGTTCGCAGCCTCCCCACCCCGGCCACTGCGAGCCCATGGCAACCTGGGCCGATATTCGCCGCGAGGTGTTTGCGCAATGAGCGAGCCCGACGTCAGCGCCCAGGATGCGATGGCGATCGGCGCCCGCCTGTCCGGCGCGCGCGTCGTGGGCGTCCAGCCGGCGCGCGCCGGCGGCAACAACAGGGTCTTTCGTCTGGCGATGGCGGAGGGCCCCGCCCTCGCCCTGAAGCATTATCCGTCCGACGGGCGCGATCGGCTGAATCAGGAATACGACGCCCTGTCGTTTCTGTCGCGCCATGCCATCACGTCGACACCGCGGCCGATTGCGAAGGACGCGGATGCGCAGTGCGCGCTGTATCAGTGGTTCGATGGCGAAGCGGCCGTCCTGCGGCCCCAGGCGGACGATGCCGACCAGCTGGCCGATTTCCTGATCGATCTCCAGAGGCTGCGCGACGCCGCGGGTGCGCGGGATTTGCGCAGCGCGTCGGCCGCCATTTTCTCGCCCGACGAAGCGGTCGCGCAGTACGAGCAGCGGCTGAACGGACTGCGGCGAGCCGCGGAGGATCATCCGGACCTGCGCGAATTCCTGGACGGCAGCCTGGTTCCCAGCACGGCAATCGCGATTCGGCAGCTCCGCCGGCGCTATGCGGAACTCGGCCGGGATCCCGGGGCGGATCTTGCGCCCGCGCATCGGGCATTGAGCCCGTCGGATTTCGGGCTGCACAACGCGCTGCGCGGCGAAGACGGCCGGCTGCGCTTCATCGATTTCGAATATTTCGGCTGGGACGATCCGGTCAAGCTGGTGTCCGACACCGCGATGCACCCCGGTAGCAATCTGCCCGAAGCCAAGGCAAATCAGTTGACCGAACGCCTCACACAAGCCTTCGCGGCTAGGGATGACGCGTTTGCGATCCGCCTTGACGTACTGTATCCTCTGTTTGGGGCGATTTGGTGCCTGATTGTCCTGAATGCCTATTTGCCGGAAAGCCGCTCCCGGCGCGCCTTGGCTGCGCAAGGTGGCGACCTGACGGTCCGCCTCGCCGGTCAGCTCGACAAAGCCCGCCGGCTCCATCAAACGATTTGCCAACGTGATCCAGATCTCACCCCACGCTGAAGCCGCCCTCACCTGCACGCTCGACGAGCGCAGCCTTTACCTGCGCCGCCTGGTGCTCGGATCCGTCCGTTCGGCGGGACGCGGACATGTCGGTCCGGCCCTGTCGCTGATCGAGATGGTCCGCGTGCTCTACGATGACGTGCTGCGGATCGACCCGCAGAACCCGCGCGATCCCGAGCGCGACCGCGCGATCCTCAGCAAGGGGCACGGCTGCCTGGCGCTCTACGCGCTGCTCGCCGATCGCGGCTTCTTCCCGCTGTCGGAGCTCGACGGTTTTTGCGGGTCCGACAGCATCCTGGGCGGACACCCCGAATACGGAATGGTGCCGGGCGTCGAGGCCTCGACCGGCGCGCTCGGACACGGCCTGTCCATCGGCGTCGGCCTTGCGCTCGCCGCGCGCATGCGCGAGCGCGCCTACCGGACTTTCGTCCTGCTCGGCGACGGCGAGATCAACGAGGGCTCGGTGTGGGAGGCCGCCATGGGCGCGGCCAAGCACGGGCTCGACAATCTGATCGCGCTGATCGACTACAACAAGCTCCAGAGCTACGGACCCACCGACTACGTGCTGCCGCTGGAGCCGCTCGCAGACAAATGGCGCAGCTTCGGCTTTGCGGTGCAGGAGATCAACGGCCACGACGTCGGCGCCCTGCGCACCGTCCTGAAGCAACTCCCGCTCGTGCCGGGGAAACCCGCGGCCATCATCTGCCATACCGTCAAGGGCAAGGGTCTGCCGGCCGCGGAATCCAACGCCGATTGGCATCACAAGAACAAGCTGACCGACAGCGAGCTCGACGCCATTCGCGTCGCCGTCGGCGATTTTTGATCGGCTCCCCATGCGCAACACCGCCATGAACATGGTCCACAAGCTCGCCGCGCGCGACGAGCGTGTGCTTTACATCGGCTCCGATCCCGGCGCGGGCACCTTGCGCGCGATGAGCAAGGAGTTTCCGAAGCGCCATCTGATCGAGGGCATTTCGGAAGCGCACATCATCGGCATGTCGGCTGGTCTGGCGATGGAAGGCTTCGTGCCCTACGTCAACACCATCGCGACATTCCTGACGCGCCGCTGCTACGAGCAGGTCGCCGTCGACCTTTGCCTGCACAATCTGCCGGTGCGGCTGATCGCCAATGGCGGCGGCCTCGTCTATGCGCCGCTCGGCCCCACCCACCAGGCGATCGAGGACATCGCGATCATGCGGGCGCTGCCGAACATGACGGTGATCTGCCCGTGCGATGCCGACGAGGCGGCGCGCATGATGGAGCAGACGCTGGACTGGAAGGGACCGATCTACGTCCGGCTGGGCAAGGGTGGCGACGCGGTCGTTTCCAAGGCCGAGCACGGCTTTGAGATCGGCAAGGCCATCCTCATGCGGCCGCCCGGCGACGTCGTGATTGTCACCACCGGCATCATGCTTCAGCGCGCACTCGCTGCGGCCGACCTGCTGGCGGCGCAAGGCATTCGCGCCGGCATCCTGCACATGCATACGGTGAAGCCGCTCGACACCGAGGCCCTGCTGCAAGCAGCCCGCGGGACCCGGCTGCTGGTGACGCTGGAAGAGCACGTGCCCTCGGGTGGGCTCGGCAGCGCGGTCGCGGAGGCGTTGATCGACAAGCTCGGATCAGGCCTGCCCGCGATGCTGCGGTTGTCGTTGCCGGACCGCTTCATGCACAATTACGGCTCGCAGGATTCGCTGCTCAAGAAGCACGGACTTGCGCCGAACGCCATTGCGAGCTCGATCGAGCACGCGCTCGCCGCCTCCCACACCTCCTCCCCTCAACTTCATTCCACCTGACGGGTCACATGTACGACGTTCGATATTCCTATCTGCTCGAGCAATTCTCCGACCCTGCCCCGATCCTGGCCGAGATCGGCCGCCTGGTGGCAACCGGCGACTTCACCCTTGGCAAGCCCGTTGCCGAATTTGAGCGGCGCTTTGCCGAGCTGATCGGCGTGCGTCACGCGATCGGCGTGGGATCGGGCACAGACGCGCTCAAGCTGCCGCTCAAGGCACTCGGCATCGGCCATGGCGACGAAGTCATCACCGCCGCCAACACCTTCATCGCCACCGTCGGCGCCATCGCCGAGACCGGCGCAACGCCGGTGCTGGTCGACTGCGACGATTCGTTCTGCATGAACGTCGACCAGGTCGAGGCCGCGATCACGAAGAAGACGAAGGCGATCATGCCGGTTCAGCTGACCGGCGAAGTCACCGACATGGGCAAGCTGATGGCGATCGCCCAGCGCCACAACATTCCCGTCGTCGAGGATGCCTGCCAGGGCATCCTGTCGGAGTTCGCCGGCAAGCGCTCCGGCACCCATGGCATCGCCGCCGGCTTCTCGCTGCATCCGCTCAAGAACCTGAACGTCTGGGGCGACGCCGGCGTCGTCGTCACCAATGACGACGGCATGAACGAGAAGCTCCGCCTGATCCGCAATCACGGCATGAAGAACCGCGACGAGATCGCGATCCTCGGCTGCAACTCGCGACTCGATTCGCTCCAGGCGGTGGTCGGCAACTGGCTGATCGGCCAGACCAGCGAGATCACGCGGCGCCGAATCGAGAATGCGGCCTATTACGACGCAGGCCTTGCCGGCCTGCCCGGCCTGCGCGTTCCGCCGCGCCGGCCCAACGTGAAGCACGTCTATCACCTCTACATGGTGTTCGCCGAACGCCGCGACGAGCTCTACCAATACTGCCTGGACAACGGCATCGAGGCGAAGATTCACTATCCGATCCCGCTGTATCAGCAGGAAGGCCTCAAGCACCTCGGTTACGCCCCGGGAACCTTCCCGGTCACCGACCGCCATGCCAAGGAAGTCATCAGCTTCCCCGTGGATCAGCATCTGGCGCGCGCCCAGCAGGAC
>NZ_JBFULT010000267.1:0-10122 GCF_054049755.1 Bradyrhizobium sp. P5_C11_2 | reverse complement strand
GGCTGGAGCAACATCCTGGTTCAATAACAAAGACTTGGGGTAATGGGTCCTGGCTTTCGCCAGGACGACGTCAAAGCAGGATGACCACAGAAAACGGCGACACCTGCCGAGGGTTGACGGCGGGTGGCCGTCGCGCCATTGAGCAGGGGACCTGGTGAGCCAATCCGCCCCCTCGAAAACCAGCCGGAAGCCAAGCCCAAAATGCCCGTTCGCCTCGACCGCAGCAGCGCCGATTTTGACCAGCGATTTGCGGCCTTCCTCGCCGCCAAGCGCGAGGTCTCGGCCGACGTCGAGGCCGCCGCGCGCGCGATCGTCGACGATGTGGCCAGGCGCGGCGATGCCGCCCTGCTCGAGGCCACGGCAAAATTCGACCGGCTGACGCTGGATGCGGCCTCGCTGCGCGTCACGGCCGGCGAGATCGAGGCCGCGGTTGAGGCCTGCGATGCCGCAACGCTGGATGCGCTCAAACTCGCGCGCGACCGCATCGAGACCTACCACGTCCGGCAATTGCCGAAGGACGAGCGCTTCACCGACCCGCTCGGCGTCGAGCTCGGCTGGCGCTACACCGCGATCGAATCCGCCGGCCTCTACGTGCCCGGGGGGACTGCGGCCTATCCGTCCTCGGTGCTGATGAACGCCGTGCCCGCAAAAGTCGCCGGCGTCGCGCGCCTCGTGATGGTGGTGCCGTCGCCCGACGGCAAGCTCAATCCGCTGGTGCTGGCGGCGGCAAAGCTCGGCGGCGTCACCGAGATCTATCGTGTCGGCGGCGCGCAGGCGGTGGCCGCGCTCGCCCACGGCACCGCGACGATCGCGCCGGTGGCCAAGATTGTCGGCCCCGGCAATGCCTATGTCGCCGCCGCCAAGCGGCTGGTGTTCGRCAAGGTCGGCATCGACATGATCGCCGGCCCCTCCGAGGTGCTGGTCATCGCCGACGACACCGGCAATGCCGATTGGATCGCCGCCGACCTCCTGGCGCAGGCCGAGCACGACACGAGCGCGCAATCGATCCTGATCACCGATTCCGCGCGCCTTGCCGCCGATGTCGAGAAGGCGGTCGAAGCCCAGTTGAAGACGCTGCCGCGTGCCGCGATCGCAGGTCGCTCCTGGGCCGACTTCGGCGCCATCATCATGGTGAAGAATCTCACCGATGCGATCCCGCTGGCGGACGCCATCGCCGCCGAGCATCTCGAGATCATGACCACGGACCCGGATGGGCTTGCCGCAAAGATCCGCAACGCCGGCGCGGTGTTCCTCGGCGCGCATACGCCGGAGGCGATCGGCGATTATGTCGGCGGCTCCAACCACGTGCTGCCGACGGCGCGCTCGGCGCGGTTCTCCTCGGGGCTGGGGGTTGCCGACTTCATCAAGCGCACCTCGATCCTGAAATGCGGCCCGGATCAGCTGCGTGCGCTGGGCCCGGCCGCGATGACGCTCGGAAAGGCGGAGGGGCTTGATGCCCATTCGCGCTCGGTTGGATTGCGCCTCAATCTGTCATGACCAGGCCGCCCGAACAGGACGACTCGACCAATCGCATCGTCGCGGTCACCCTCGACGAGGAGTCGATCGGCCGTTCCGGGCCCGACATCGAGCATGAGCGTGCGATCGCGATCTACGATCTGATCGAGCAGAACCTGTTTGCGCCGGAGGGCGCCGACGGCAAGGGGCCGTTCACGCTGCATATCGGCATCACTGGCAACCGGCTGATGTTCGACATCCGCTGCGAGGACGCGACGCCCGTGGTCGTGCATCTGTTGTCGCTGGGGCCGTTCCGGCGGATCGTGAAGGACTATTTCATGATCTGCGATAGCTACTATCAGGCGATCCGCACCGCGACGCCGGACAAGATCGAAGCCATTGACATGGGCCGCCGCGGCATCCATGACGAAGGCTCGCGCACGCTGCAAGAGCGGCTGAAGGGCAAGGTCCGGGTCGATTTCGAGACCTCGCGACGCCTGTTCACGCTCATCACTGTCTTGCACTGGAAGGGTTAGGTGCGATGGCGGGTCCGCCACGCGCACGCGATCCGCAATCGGTGCTGTTCGCCTGCGCGATGAACAGCGTGCGCTCGCCGATGGCCGAGAGCCTGCTGCGGCACATGTTTCCGCAAGGCCTCTACGTGAAGTCGGCCGGCGCGAGGAAGGGCGAGCTCGATCCCTTCGCGGTCGCGGTGATGGACGAGCTGGGGCAAGACATCTCCACCCACAAGCCGCAGACCTTCGAGGAGCTGGAGGATTGGGAGGGGCTGAACTTCGACCTCATCATCACGCTGTCGCCGGAGGCGCATCACAAGGCGCTGGAGCTGACCCGCACGCTCGCCGCCGATGTCGAATACTGGCCGACGCATGATCCGACCACCATCGAAGGCAGCCGCGACCAGAAGCTCGCCGCCTACCGCGACGTCTGCGACCAGCTGTTGATGCGTATCCGCAGGCGGTTTGCGAAGGTGGGGGCGGCGAGCGGGTAGCCCTCGCGCCCCGGACGCAGCGCCTCCTCTCCCTCGCCCCGCTTGCGGGGAGAGGGGCGGGGTGAGGGGGAGTCTCCGCGAGGACGGTGAAAGTTGAGCGCGCGGATGCTCCCCCTCACCCGGATTGCATCTTCGATGCAATCCGGCCTCTCCCCGCACGCGGGGAGAGGCGTAGAGGCCGTAACACCGGCGTCACAGACCGCAGGCACACGCATGCTGGGCCCGTCGAATCAGTAAAGTCCGGGTTCCCGGGTTGTGAAATCAGCCCCCTTCCGATAGGTTCCGCGCGCAATTCACCCCCTGCTTCATCCCCCAAATCACCTGATGCTCGGCCGCCCCAAATTCGTTCTTGCCTCCGGTTCGCCGCGGCGCCTGTCGCTGCTCAACCAGGCCGGCATCGAGCCGGACGCGCTCCGGCCGGCCGACGTCGACGAGACGCCGAAGCGGGGCGAGCTGCCGCGCGCCTGCGCCAACCGGCTCGCGCGGGCCAAGGCCGATGCGGCGCTGAAGTCTGTGCAGCTCGACGACGAGTTGCGCGGCGCCTTCATCCTCTCCGCCGACACGGTTGTGGCGGTCGGCCGCCGCATCCTGCCCAAGGCCAACCTCGTCGACGAGGCCGCGCAGTGCCTGCGGCTGCTGTCCGGCCGCAACCACCGCGTCTACACCGCGATCTGTCTCGTCACGCCGCGCGAGGCCTTCCGCCAGCGCCTGGTCGAGACCCGCGTGCGCTTCAAGCGCCTCTCGGAGGACGACATCCAGGCCTATATCGGCTCCGGCGAGTGGCGCGGCAAAGCCGGCGGCTACGCCGTGCAGGGCATCGCCGGGTCCTTCGTGGTGAAGATGGTCGGCTCCTACACCAACGTCGTCGGCCTGCCGCTCTACGAGACCACCACGCTGCTCGGCGGCGAGGGTTTTCCGATCCGCTTCGGCTGGCTCAACGCAGTCGGCGTGTGAGAGCGGCGACAAAAATATCGAAAACAACCCCATGCACAGTAGAATGGCCCACCGGGTCCTTGCGGAGGACGCATGCGCCGCCGCCCGAGGAACCCGTTTGCCGACAGGCTCTTGACCCCCGCAACCTCGTAGACGCCGCCCCGATCATGGACCACCAAGTCAAAAAGCCCGCCAGTCCCCTCAAGACCTGCGCGATCTGCGGCAAGCCGCAGTCCGAGGCCACCCGTCCGTTCTGCTCGTCGCGCTGCCGCGACGTCGACCTGAACCGCTGGCTGAAGGGCTCCTACGTCATCCCCGGCAAGGATGACGAGGTCGATGACGTCGAATAACTAAGTAGTTTCAAATGGTTGCCTGATGAGGGCGGAGCGCTCGCCGGCGTCATCCCAATCTCATCCCAGCTTGTGCACAGCCGGGCCAAGCTCCGAGAGGCCATCGGCGAAGCGTGGGTGGACAGGCCGCTCCGAGCCCACTATAAACCGCCCGCTCGATGGGCCTTGGCCCCTCTTTGGAGCACGCCCAGGTAGCTCAGTTGGTAGAGCATGCGACTGAAAATCGCAGTGTCGGTGGTTCGATTCCGCCCCTGGGCACCAAACTACGCTTTTGTGCGCTAGACTGCGATTTTGTGCAATGACGTGAGTGCTGGCCTAGGGGTCCATTACGTCGCGCGTTCGCCGTCGAGCATCACCAACGAACTCGGCTTTACCGAGGCAACCGTCGCAGCACTGGTCGGCCATGCCAACGGCTCGGTAACGAGCAAGTACATCCATACGCTCGACACGGCGCTTATCGTGGCTGCGAACACAATCTCGGGCTACATTCAAGGGCTCCTTGACGGCATCGAATCCAAGCAGACCGCCTATGCGTTAGACCGTGGTTCACGCAAAGCTGCCCTGGCCCGCTTCCTGAAGAGGCTTCCAGCGCTGAACTTGACGAGCCCGAACAGGAGTCTCAGTTGGCCGCGCAGCTTTGCATTGTGGCGAGGTGTTTCGTCGGCGCGGCGATAGAGTCGCGCAGCGCGACGCTGCTCTTGGGACGGGGCACCGGACGCGCGAGCACCCGACATGATTCGAACGTGTGACCTTTGCCTTCGGAGGGCAACGCTAAGCGACCGCCTGAAATAGCAATTTGAGATGGTTGCATGTCCCCGCAACCAACTCAAATTGCTAAACCCCACCCCTGGTGGCTGGGTTTTCGTTTTGAGAGCGACCGTCAGGACTTCAGCCAGATCGCCTCGGACATCGATCCCAACCCATGCTTGCTCGAGCTCGGCCAGCGGCAACCTCTCTCTGCCGGATTGTGTGTTTGACGGGAAGTCGATTGAAATTTCGGGGACCCGCCCGATGGGCTTTATCGTTCCGCCGTTTGGCTAGCACCGGGGAGCCCCCATGGGTGGCTAAAACAGATAAAAACGCTATGGTTGCAGCGCGATCCCGCCGATCGAAGCAGCCTTGCGAAGCATTGAAAATATCATCAGATCGTTCCTTTGGATCGTTTCTGTTTTGGCACTCACGTGCCGGGATCGCTTTAGCTGTATGGGGCTACTGCGGGCCTAGATTGAGGTCGCAAATCGCAAGAGCGCCCGCTCCGCACACGCTGATATAGAGCAGGCCACCGATCACAGCGATATTGCCCATGAAGGCGTTGCGCATCATCGCGCGGATCTGTGCAGGGTTTTTGACGGACCAAAACTGCAGGAAGGCGAGCGAGACAAAGGCCAGGAACAGCGCCAATCCGATCGCCGCAATTCGGGCATAGAGCCCCAGACCAAGTGCGAGTGCACCGGCGAGCTCGAACGCACCGGTCAGCCGCATGAGAAGCGCAGGCACGGGCAAATGAAGAGATGCGACCTGCTCCATCTCCATCGGATCGAGCCGGAACTTGTCCATCGCGCTGACAACGAAGAGTGATCCGATCGCAATGCGTGCGATCACCAGCGTTGCGTCTGCCTCGATCATGGATGGTCTCCTGTAATGTTTGGCTGGCTCGACCGAGCGATCTCACTTTGATCACTGGGCGTTGCGGACGGGATGCATGTTGCGTTTTGGGGTGAAGGGACCTTCCGGCGGGGACGTCATCAGTACGACCATCACGAGTCCCAGAAGCGCAGCCCAGAACGTCAGCCAGAACCCGTCGATGTAGGCGAGAACATTGGCTTCGCGCCGGACCAGGGCAGCCATGGTGCTGAGCCCCCGGGCTGTCGCAATATCCGATCCATGGCTGATGAAAGGCGCGGTGATCTGAGAGAGAGCTTGTGTGACGCCGGCGTCACCGGCGGCGACGTGTTGACCGAGCAGGTTAGAGTACGTCTGTTCGCGGACACGCAGCCAGGTCGTGATCAGGGCCACGCCGATTTCCGCGCCGCCGAGGCGCAAGACCTGGATATAGGCCGAGAAGGCCGTCGCGCGAGTTGGATCGGCATTGGCGAAGGCATAGATCATGATCGCAATGAATGTCAGGCCGTACCCCACCGACTGAAGAAGCGCGAGGGGCACGAAGGCCGCGGGATCCCAGTCGCTGGTCAGTCGTGTGCCGAGCAAGCCGGCGGCTGCAAATGCCGAGAGACCGAGGATCAGCACGAGCCGGGCATCGATCCGTCGCAGCAGGACGACGGCCAGCGGAACCAGCAGCAGGAGCGGCAGCGCGACGTAATTCAGCAGCAGCGGACCGATTTGTTCGGGTCTCAATAGCCGAACCGTCGTGAGGAAATTGGGGATGAGCGCGACGTTGGACAGGCTGGTCAAGATGAAGCAGAGCGCGGCGAGCAGCATCAATCCGATGTTGCGCGAGAGGATGACGCTCGCTCTGGCCCAGGGCTCCGGCACGATGGCCTCGTTCACCAGGAATGCCGCAATCAGCGCCGCGCCGCCGCACAGAAGGGCCAGGACCGTACCGGAGGAGAGCCAGTCGAGCCGGTTGCCCTGATCGAGCCCTGTGTAAAGCAAAGTGAGTCCCGCGCCGAACAGCAGCATGCCGCCCCAGTCAGCCCGGCGCAGCAGATCGTAATTGATCGGCACGGACGGGGCGCCAAGATAGACGAACAAGGTCATGAGCGGAGCGAGCAGTGCATCGCCCCAATAGACCCATTCCCATCCGAGGGTCTGAACATACATCCCCACCAGGGAGATGCCGGCATTCGCCGTGAATGCCAGCCGAAACGCATAGAGCGCCATGGCCGGCAGCCACCATCGGGGTGGCAGGTTGCGCAGGATCACCATCATGGTGGCCGGCACGAATACGCCGAGACACAGCCCATGGACGATGTGCAGAGCGAGCAGCAGATCGACTGCGCGCACAAAGGGGATGACGATCGAGACGACGGTGTAGAGCAGCGTCGGAATTAGGAATAGGCGCCGGATGCCGATCGTCGAGGCAAACCAGGCAACGGCTGGCGCGATCATGATCTGTGACGCGGTTCCGGCGGTACTGAGCCAGGCACCTTCGTCGAAGCTCAGACCGAAGGCCCCCTTGATGTCGACGAGCCCGATCGCGAAGAAGCGGCTGTGAAAGCCGACGATGAACGGCCCCAGCAGAACGGCTGCGACCGCGTAAAGTGGTTGGTACGGCGAGGTGGGCTTGGCCGCCGGGTCGCTGTCGCCTTTCTCCACGGAACCGTTCACGGCTGTGCGCTCTGATTGCGGGAGGCTTCAGTATGGATGCGTGTCGTGACCGACATACCTGAGCGAAGGCGCTCAAGCAGCTTCTGGTTCGGTGCGAAGCCGATCCGCACGGAAATCCGCTGCACCACCTTGGTGAAGTTGCCCGTCGCATTGTCGGCAGGCAGCAGCGCGAGTTGCGACCCGCTTGCCGGAGAGAGGCGCTCGACATAGCCGTGCAGTACTTCGCCGGGGAATGTATCGACCGTGATATCGACGGGCTGTCCCTCGGTCACCCGTGTCAACTGGGTTTCCTTGTAATTGGCGATCACATAGATTTTGGGGAGCGCCGTAATCGTGATCAGGCTGCTGCCGACATTGACATAGTCACCCTGTTGCACCCCTCGTTCGCCGACGACGCCGTCGAATGGGGCAGTGATCCGGGTATAATCGAGGTGCAGTTGCGCTGCCGCGAGAGCGGCCTCGGAAGTCTGCAAGTCAGCAGCACGTTGCGCCTTTGTGCCAATCAGTACGTCGAGCTGTCGTCGCTGCGCTTCCACGGCAGCTTCGCTCGCCCGCAGGTCACTCTGGGCCTTGACGTGGGAGGCAACGACTTGTTCGACTTTTTGCTGCGTGGAGAAACCCGATTGTGCAAGCTTCTCCTGTCGCTCGCGTTCCTGGCGAGCCTGAATTTCTTGCGCCAATGCAGATGCCTGTTGTGCTTCGGCTTGTGAGATCGTGGCACGCTGCAGCGCGATCTGGTTATCGAGGTTGCTATGTGCAGTTCTGGCTGAGGCAGCAGTGGCCACGGCCTGAGCAACCTGGACGGTATAATCAGAGGGATCGATTTCTGCTAGCAGATCGCCGGCTTTGACACGCTGGTAGTCTTTGACCCCGATTGCACGCACCGTTCCGGCGACTCTGCTTGCGAGGCGCGTCATCTCTGTTCGAACATATGCGTTGTCTGTCTCCTGAACCGCGGCCTGGGCTGTCCACAGGTCCCATCGTGTGATCGCGATGGTGACAAAGCCCAGGATGATCGCAAGCGCGAGCGCCGGAATGCCGAAGCGTCCGAGCGCGCCCCACAGGGCGGGCGAGATCGTCCGTTCGGCTCCCGGATGCGGCACCCGTTCCGGGAGCGGCACCTCGGCAGCATCCGCGGGGGGCTGGGGCAGGGGCATCGACATGTGTCGCTCATCCGCCGCTGATGGTGCCCGCGCGCGTGGCATGCGCATCGCGATCGACCAGAAAGGCCAGGAGTGTGGACGGACGAATGGCCTTGATCGCCGGAAGCGCGGTCTCGTTGTCGGCGAGCGCATCTCCCTTCAAAAGATGGGCGGCGCCGGCATTGATCTCGCCGTCGAAGACATACAGCAGTTGCTGCATGCCATCGGCACGCGGGATTTCAATCTCGCGGCCGGCCGGCAGGTGCGCGTCATAGACGATGACCTGCTGGCGGATCGTGAGCGGCGCGTCGCTTGTCTCCGGCGCGGCGATGAGATGCCAGTTGCCGTCGGCAACGGTGTCGTCGCGGTCGTGGAACTGGACTTCGCCGGGCAGATCCGCCTCGCGCGGGCGGATGAAGATCTGAAGCATTTCAACGGGGTCTGAAGGCGCGGATTCCTCATGCCAGAAGCTCTTGCCTGCATTCATCATCATCAGTCTGTGCGGAGACAGCGCAACGCGGTTGCCAGACGAGTCCTCGTGCACCATGGTGCCGTGCCACATGTAGCTGAGTATCTCGTCGTTGACGTGCTCGTGGAATCGCACCACGGTGCCGACGCCGAGATTGGCGTGATCGAGGACGGCGAGCGGCCCGAAGGCGGGATCGGCGTTCGATCCGAAGACACGGCCCGGCCGCACGCGCCGGATCTTGAATGGCCCTTGCTCGAAGCCGCGGCTGGCCTGTGCGCACAGAATTCTCAACACGTCAGGAAACTCCCTGCTGAGCTTTTGTAACGGTCTTGCGGATCAGCTCAGCGACGAATTCGGGTTTCTCGTCTGGCATCCAGTGCCCGCAATTCTCAACGATCCCCGTATCGACCTTCTCGGCGATCAGCTTTGCGGCGTTCCCCGAATAGTCAGCCATGACCATTGCAGAGCCATAGGATGCAACAGGAATGGTCAGCTTTCGCGCGCTGAATTCTTTTAGCTGCTCGCCGGTCTCGGGGATCGCGTGATAGTGCATCAGGCTCGCGCGCAAGGCGCCGATCCCGCTATAGGCGCGGATGTAGTCCGCGGCCTCGTCGGGCACTACCGCATGGGGATTGAAAGCGAAGCTCCGGTAGAAATGATTCAGGTAGGCTGGGATATCTGCCCCGATCATCTTGGCGGCCATATCCACGTCCTGATGGAATTTCAGATGCCAGAACAGTGTCACCAGGTCGGGGACGTTATCGCTGACGATGCCCCACAGCGGCGCTTCGATCAGGGTGAGGGACGCGCAGTGATCGCGGTGCTTGGCAGCGAAGGCGTAAGCCACCGGGCCGCCGACATCATGGGCGACGAGATGGACGCGCCCGAGACCGAAATGCCGAACCAGCGCCAGGATATCGTCGGACTGGGTTGACGCATCATAGCCTGTCAACGGCTTGGAACTGTCGCCGCACCCGCGCAGATCAGGTGCTATGAGCTGATAGTCGCCGTCGAGCAAGGCGCTGACGCGCTCCCACTGCCGGCTTGTCTGTGGCCAGCCGTGCAGGAGCACAATGGTTTCGTCGCCCTGGCCGGACGACAACGCATGCAGGAAGCCGCCATCGAAGGGAACGCGGTGACTGATGTGGTTCATTGCAAGGTTCTCTGCAACTAAAGAGAATTGGTGGTGCAACATGCGCTGGTGATGGTCAGTCGATGGGCGGGCCGACGAATTCGACGCCGTATTTCGCTGCGAGCTCGTTCACCCTGTCCGTCCCGTCCTGCGTTGAAAGCCCCTCTTTCGCGACCGCACGGAAGAAGCCTTCGCCGTACCCCGGGGACAGCATGACGAGCACGCGGGATGTGCCGGGGCCGATGCCTTTGAAGGCGTGGCGCGCGCCAGGCGGGATCAACGCGGTCGTTCCCGGCCCGGCCATGGCTTCCGTTCCGTCACAGTGAAACTTCACTGACCCGGAC